>CALHAT010000027.1 GCA_937934285.1 Minisyncoccota bacterium
TTAAGAGAAACTTACGGAGAAAGATTAGAAGAACTAAATAGAACACCTCAAGAATTTGTTAAAGAAAGAGTAATTGTAAGAAAAATTGAAATTCCTCCTGTTGTTTTAAAAAAGAAAGTCAGAAAGGTGGTACCGATAGATTTTAAATTCAAACCAGAAATAAAAATTCAAAAACCAAACATTGATTTAGGAGAAATTAAAAAAAATATCTTAACTCTAGATGAATTTGGTAGAAGAAAAATTTTAATTACCATTGCTGAAGAGAAAATTAAAATAGAACCTGACTATGTTGATATTTATACTTTGGCGGTAGAACTTTCTGATGTTTATAGGCTGCCTTTAATAGAAATATACGATAAACTAAGAGAACTTTATCCCGAAGGCGAGATTTTAGAACAAGAGGCTATTGAAATTAAAAAACAAGTAGAAGAACAAATAAAAAATTATAAAACTATAGAAGAAGTAGTTGAACAAGCACTTGCTTTAATTAAGAAACAAGGTTTTAAAGAAGAGAAAGAAGGCAAAAAATCAATTTATGTTACTGAAATTATGTTCCATACAGATAGAGCAGAAAGATTACTTTTAAAATATGAAGATTTTGTAAATAAATACAAACAATCAACACTTTTTGGATTTCACTATTCACCTTATAATTTCGACTCTTTGCCTGAAAGAGAATTCTTTGAAAATATTCTAAGAGAATTAAACGAAGACCCGGATGAAGTTGAAGATATTTATTTTACCGGCGCTTTTAATGATCCCAACAAAACCGACTTTTTCTTTGAATATAAAGACAAAAATGGTAAATGGCGCATTTATTCACCAGATTTTTTAATCAGAAAGAAAAACGGTAAAATGTTAATAGTGGAAATAAAAGGTGAACCATTTAAGGATGAACAAGAAGAAAAAGAAATGAGAGAAATAGAAAAATTAAACCCCGATAAGTTAAAATATGAAATTTTAGAAGTAAATCGAGATGAATTATCTTTTGGAGAAATAGAAAAAGTTAAAAAGTGGATTTACGGAAATAAAAAATAATGAAAGAACAAAATAATCAAAAAATCAAAATTTCACCTATAAAAGGTAGGCCGATGTTGAATTGGGTTGGGAAAAAACCACTTGATTATGTAAAAGGATACCCAGCGGTTTTAATGGAGATATTTGATCCCTTAAAAACTGGTTTGAAATATGATACCCCCCGATTTGAAGATTTAGAAAAGAACTGGCAGAATCTTTTATTTTATGGTGAAAACAAAGATGTTTTAGCCACTCTTTTAGAATTAGGTTTTAGAGGGAAAATAGATTTGATTTACATCGACCCGCCATTTATGAGTGGAGCAGATTATGTAAGAAAAGTTGAACTTAGAGGTTTAAAAGAGACAAGAACCGATATTGATGACGCAGATTTACTTCAACAAACAATGTATTTTGATATGTGGCGAAATGACGCGTATTTGCAGTTTATGTATGAAAGATTACAACTTTTAAAGGAATTATTAGCAGAGACAGGAAGTATTTATGTGCATTTAGATTGGCATGTTGGACATTATGTGAAATTATTGATGGATGAGGTGTTTGGACAGGAGAATTTTAGGAATGAAGTAATTTGGAATTATGTTAGTGGTGGCATAGGTGAAAGATTTTTTGCAAGGAAACATGACATCATTTTGTTTTATACAAAAAGCGATAAATATATTTTTAATCCCCAAAGAGAACGCGAAAAACAATATGACTCAAAAAAGATTTTAAAAGATGATAAGGGAGAATTTGTATGGTATATAAGACCAGGCACTAATCCTAAGGTACCAGAAGGTGTTAAATCTTATATTGATAAATTTGTGCAAGATGTTTGGGAGATACCGATTGTTAATCCACAAGCTAAGGAACGACTAGGTTTCCAAACTCAAAAACCCGAAGCACTTTTAGAAAGAATAATCAAAGCCTCTTCAAATCCAGATGATATAGTTTTAGATTGTTTTGTTGGTTCAGGAACAACAGCAGCAGTTGCTCAAAAATTAGGAAGAAGGTGGATTGCCTGTGATATTAACAAGGGCGCAGTTCAGTTAACTTCAAAAAGGCTTCAACAAATAATTTTGGAACAGACAAAAAATAATCAGACAAAATATCCATCATTCGCTCTTTATAAAGTTAATAATTACGATTTACAACTTTTACAAACCGAAGCAATAGAATTAGCAGTTCAGCATATTGGTATTCAAAGAACAAGAACTGATCCGTTTTTTAATGGTACTTTTGGTAAAAATTTAGTTAAAATTATTGACTTTAATCATCCTTTTACATTACTTGATCTTCAATTGATTCAAGATGAGATAAGGAAAAGACCAAATGAAGATAGAAATATAACTGTTGTTTGTTTAGGCAAAGAATTGGCGGTTGATCCAGTAATAGAAGAATGGAATAAAAAACATCCGGTGAACAAAATCGAAGTTATTGAACTTAAAACCGATAAGAAATATGGTAAATTTTTAATCCACAAACCAGCAGAGGCAAAAGTAAAAATTGAAAGAAAGGACAATAAAGTAATTATTGAAATTTTAGATTTTATATCACCAACAATT
>CALHAT010000028.1 GCA_937934285.1 Minisyncoccota bacterium
TTATTTTAAGGAGTTAATTAAAATAAGTGCCAGAATTATTTTCTCATAGATTAAGATATTACCTAATGAAGCTGAGCGAATAATCAATGTTAATCCATGATTTTAATGTTCTCAGTGTAAATCTAGATAAGTAAATTATAATACGCGATCGCGTATTATAAGTACACCAACGGCTAAGGGCTAGGGGCTAATGGCTAATGGCTAGGGGCTAATGGCTAGGGGCTAGAATTAGTTCGCATAAGTTCGCGAGAAAGTTCGCAAAAGTTCGCGACTTTTATTTTGTTGCTTCATAAATTAATTTAATTTCATTATCTGAAAGAGGACGATTGTAAATTCGCACTTCATCAATTTTTCCTGAAAAGAAATAGATATCGCTACTGTTTCGCGAGCCGATATTTGTTGTTGCTGAGCTATTTGAAAGTGTTCCTGAAAAATTAGCAGAATTTATCTTGTCATTTAAATAAACTTTTAAAACCTTGCTATCATAACTTCCGCCAACAAAATACCAAGTACTTGTGGAAATATTATCAAAGCTATCAACAGATTGCCAAATTCCGCTAATATTTGCCCAAATTCTTATCTTATTACAAGCTCCTTCTGGTTGAGCTAAAACAAAACCACTACTGGCACTTTCTTTAGAACTAACAATTGATCTCCGGCAACTTGTAATATCCTGAGTATTTATCCAAGCTAAAACAGTAAAAGCATTTTGACTATAATCAAGATTATTGTTTATTTTCACATAATCATCAAGACCATCAAAATTACCACAATAACCGATTTTACAAGAGGAAGTTGAATGAAGATCAAAGACTGTTGTTGACGAATACATTATCCCATTATTGTTATAGCCACTTAAATCATAAACAGTTGTGCCAGTTTCATCAAAACTAAAGTAACCAACAAGTCCTGAATGAGGTGAAGGAATTTTTAAATTGCTACCAACCTCATACAAGGTTGGTTCAAAGCCGCCATCATTTACCATTTTTGGCAAATAAGAATCTGACTCAAATTTAGCTGTTAATTTATATCTTCCTCCTTTGACTTGATAGGCATAAAAATAATCTTGGTTGTTTAAAGGGTCAATTGGCAAAATGGAAACCCCAATTATTTTGCTTAGAGTTAAATTGACCGGTAGCCAACCACTACCATCAACTTTTCGGAAATCATTTTGATTTTGACAATGATAAGAATAAGGAGGATAAAGTTGAATTAAATTATAACTTCCACAAGTCGAGGTGGAATCTGGCAAAGAAAGATAAATAATATTTTCATCTCCTAAATAAGTATCGCTTTGAATATTCAAAATTGATTGAATAGCAGTATTTAAGAGATTTAAATCATTTAATCTTTTTGAGTCTCTTGCTTTTCGAAAAATATCTACGGTGTTCCAAATATAAAAAAATAGAGAAAATAGAATAGCTATAATAGATATTACCATCAAAATTTCAATCAAAGTCATACCCTTTTTATTTTGGTAAGATTCCATAGATAATTCCTAAGAATAAAACAATAGCTAAGAAAATAATTAAAAAAGTTGGCAGCTTAAAATATTCTTTTTTCTCCAATCTTAAATAAATTAAAAGAGTGATTAACAAATTAAAACCAAGAAAGACCTCACTAACTAAACTAATTAATTTAATAAGCCCTAAAGGTTCAAAAAAAGCTAAAGGCAAAATTGAAAAAGCTAAAATTAAATTGGTAATTTTCGGTGAAAATTTATAATCATAAATTAAGCCTCTTTTTAAATAATAAGCCATATCAACAAAAGTAATATTTAAAGTTACAAAAAGAACTGCAGCAATTAAAAATAATTTTGAAAAATAAGGAGCTAAACTTTGAAGTGATTCTTCACTAACATTTAAACCTAAAAAGCCAATTACTGAAAAAGTATAAATCAAATAAAGAAGAGCTACAACTAAAAGACTGAAAAAATTTATTTTCAAAAATGATTTTTTATTTTTGCCAATTAAATCATAGACAATTGGCATTGCTGAAGTACCAGCAAAAGCAAAAAGCAAAACCCCATAAGGTAAAAGGGGTTCTTGAGTGTTAAAAAAAGCTTTTTGAATGTTAGACCATTGAAAATTCGGCGAAAGATTTAAAGAAATCATTAAAAAGACAAAAATTATTCCTAAACTTAAAATTGATTCAAAACGAGCGAAAATTGGTAAATCTTTAAAAATAAAATAAAGATTAAAAAGAGCAAAAGCAAATTTAATAATTAAAGGGTCAAAAGGTAAAATCAATGACCAGAATTTAGCTAAAGCAATAAAATAAATTAAAAAAACACCAAGCATCCCCAGATAATCAAAAAACCAGACAAGATGCTTTAATTGAGGCTGAAGATAAATCCCGGCAAGTCCTGGTAAATTATGCTTATCTTTAGTTTGAAATAAAATTTCACCCCAAATTAAATGAAAAATAAAAAAAGCACAAAATAAAAAAAATAGCCATATAAAAAAATAGTATCCAGACTGAGCAAAAGTATAGGGAAGAACAAAAATCCCTAAACCAATAATTGTGCTAATAATGATAAAAAATGATTTCAACTCATTGCTGATTTCCATCTTTTCTTATTAAATTCTCAATATAGGTGGCAATAGTTAAGATTATTAAAGCTAAAACCGTTGCCCACAGTCCTTCAAAATAATAGCCAAGACCGATGCTGGCGCCAACAGCGGTTGTTACCCATAAAGCCGCTGCAGTTGTTAAACCAATAATTTTTTCTTGATGTAAGAAAATAAGACCAGCCCCCAAAAAGCCAATGCCAACAACTAAATTAGCCAAAACTCTTGAAGGACTGGTTGATTCGATTATACTACCTAAATAGGCAAATAAAGCTGCTCCTAAAGCAACTAGAGCAAAAGTTCTTAGCCCAGCTTGTTTTCTGAAAAAACTTCTTTCTGCGCCAATAATACCACCCAAAATAGCTGCCAAAAACAAACGATAGAAAATTTCAATTTCTAAATAATTCATATTCTCCTTTCCTTTATTATTAATTTTATCAATTTTTCGATCAAGATTTTATAATCTGCTTCCCAAATAATTTTACCCCGGCCACGCTTAGCAGTTACTACAATATCATGGAAATATTTTTCAGTTCCTCCAGAATTTAATAAAACCCCCATTGGTTTTTCTTCTTCAAAGGCGATTGTGAATTCGTTCAAGGTTCCCATTCGTCCACAAATAAACATAACCCCATCACCCATTTTAATCAATAAAATATTTCGTCCCGAATAACTTTCACCAGTATATAAAATTGTATGATGATATTCAGTGGGCAATTTATAAACTTTTATATGCTCTTTGTAACTTCGGGCTGGTGAAATACCAATTACAAAACCACCGTTTTCATAGGCGCCCTTAGCAACCCAAAGGGGTACCCCGGTTGTTGCTCCAGTTAAAATTAAAATATCTTTTTTAGCCAACTCTTTACCAATTTCATAAGCAATTTTATGGATATCGGGTCGACAAGGAGTAGTTACAGCCGCTCCAGAAATAACTATTTTTATTTTGGGAAATTTTCCTTCCATTTAATAATATTGATAGTCTAAAAAAATTTTTCCCGCCCTTAGAAGCTTCTTTTTTCTTTTTAAAACAGCACTCGATTTTTTAGCCAAAAAATGACTTTGACCAGCCATCCTTCTTAATAATTTACCTCTTTTAGTCATTTTGAATCTTTTTAAAAATGCCTTTTTTGTTTTCCCCATTATTGATAAAAATCGATAATTATTTTTCATTCTAAACTTTACTAATAATAACTAAATAATAATTAGCAACCTTTTTAATTGGTTGGGCGATCTTGAATTTAATAAGTTCATTAATAAGATTTAAAAATTTTTTTAGTTTTTCTTCAGCTAAATCGCTAAACAGATTTTCACGACCTTTTAAAATCAGTCTTATTTGAACTTGATGACCTTCTTCAAGAAAATCCCTGACCATTTTTGCTTTTCTTTCTAAATCATGTGCAGCTTCACGAAAACCAACTCTTATTTCTTTAGTTTCTTTTTGTTTTTTCTGAATTTGTCTTAATTTTTTTTCCTGTCGATAAAGAAAAGCATGATAATTTCCTAAGCGAACAACAACCGGTTTAGCCTTCTCGTTTATCAAAATCAAATCTAAATTTTTTTCTTCAGCAATTTTTTGTGCTTCAGCAAAATTAAAAATGCCCATCTGCTTACCATCAATACCAATCAATCTCAATTCTCTGGGATTTAATTTTAAAAGTTTTGGATCTATCAGTTTATGATAAAATTATAACACAAAATGTTTATTTTAGGAATAGAAACAACTTGTGATGAGACCGGCGTTGCTTTAATTGAAGCTAAAGATGAAGAAATAAAGATTTTAAAAAATGAACTGGCATCGCAAATTAAAATTCATCAAAAATATGGCGGTGTTGTGCCGATTTTAGCTGCTCGTGAACACCAAAAGAATTTACCTATTCTTTTAAAAAATATTGAAAAAGATTTTGATTTGCAAAAAATTGACTATTTAGCTTTTTCAGTTGGTCCAGGGCTTCTCCCTGCTTTAGTTTCCGGCAAAGAGTTTGTTCAGGATTTAGCTAAAAAATTAAATAAAAAAATTATCCCGGTTAATCATTTAGAAGCTCATTTTTATTCAGTAACAATTAAAAATAATATAGGAAGATGGCAGAAAATTAAAAAAATTATGTTTCCAGCTTTAGTTTTAATTGTTTCCGGTGGTCATACTAATTTATATTTATTTAAAAATTGGCGCGATAAAAAACTTTTAGGTATGAGTTTAGACGATGCTGCCGGTGAAGTGCTTGATAAATGTGCTCGAGCCTTAAATCTTCCTTATCCAGGTGGACCAGAAATTGAAAAAATTGCTAAAAATGCAAAAAATTATTTTTCTTTGCCTAAACCAATGCTCCAAAGAGGTTATTTTTTTAGTTTTTCCGGCTTAAAAACTGCTTTTGTTGATTTGGTTGCTGAAATTAAAAAATTTAGAAAACTTGACGAAGGCGTCAAAAGTGATTTAGCCGCTTCACTTCAAAAAACAATTTTCGAAATCTTAACTTTTAAATTGAAAAAAGCTAAAGAAAATTTCCGTGTTAAATCAATTGTGATTAGTGGTGGAGTTTCAGCTAATCAAACCTTGAAAAAAATAATTAAAAAATCTTTTCCTCGGGAGAAAATCTATTTTCCCCAAAGAAGTTTGGCTACAGATAACGGAGTCAATATCGCTTTGGGAGGTTTTTTTCTATTAAGTTTAAATGAAAAAACTCTCGAAGCTGAAGAATTAAATATCTTCTCTAGATAGAGCATTTGCGGCAAATTTCTACAGCGGGGTCAATTTTTAATCTTACATCTTCAATCTTTTTGCCGCATTTTTCACATAGACCGTAAGTACCATTTTTAATTTTTTCCAAAGCTTTTTCAATTTTTTTAATTCTTTCATTTAAGGCTTCTTCTTCGAGATGCATCTCTTGTTTTGTTTCATATTTATCAGCTAATTCATCTGGCGTTGAGGCGTAATCTTTAATACTTTCCATTCGTTCTTGATGAGAAATTTCCAGCAAGGATATCAATTCTTCTCTTTCTCGAGAAAGTTTTGATTTTATTTCTTCTAAATTCATTTAAATTGTGAAGTTATTATTTCTAAACCACTTTCGGTAGCCGAATAAATAAGAAGATTCGAAATAACTGCCCAAATAATTTTGTAATTATTATTAAAATAAACAACTCGATAATTAAAATCATTTATGTTTTTAGAAACAAAAGGTTTTAATGGTTTACCAGGATCAAAATCGAAAAACAAAGTTTTCATATCGTTAACCATATTGTTCTTTTCCCAATTTTCATTAAAATGCTTAATTAAAACTGGGTTTTTAATCTCAAAAATTAAAATAGGATATCTTCTTGTATAGGTATAGTATATCATAAAAGCATAATTACCTGAAAATTCATTTTTGAAATTATTAATTTGTTGAGAAGAAAATTTGGTTGGTTTAATAAAATAATTAAAAATTAAATCTAAAGGAACAGGCTGTTCGTTGAAAGTTATGTTTATATTTAACAAAAAGCCTGTTGGTTCCTTTCTTTTTAAAAATAAATCAATTTGTCTTTGTAATTCTTCAATACTCAAATTACTCATTTTAATTTCTAAATTAGGAAAATTATCAAGAAAAGAAAATTTTTTAGCAGGATAATTTGTAATGGCAATGTTTGAATGAGGAGGAACAGTTATTTTTTTTGTTTCATTATCAATTTTGATTTTTTCTTTACTTGGTGATAAAGAAGGTTGAGGCTCAGGCAATTCAGATATAACTGTCTTTTCTTCAGCTATTTGAGGAATCGATTCTGATGTTTCTTGAGGCGTTGGAAAAGCTGGTTTAACCGAGGGAATATCAAGAATCGGAGTTGTTTCTTGTGGAATTTCTTTTTTAGAAATAAAAGTTTTAATTCGTTGGTAAGGTTTTAAAAAAATTATAACTAAAATTAACACCCCTGCTCCTAAACCAAAGAAAAAATAATTTAACAAATTAAATTTTCTTGTTTTTAATTGAGTTTCTGTTGATATTTCTTGTTGACTGAATTCTTCGGCGATTTTCGGTTTTGATATTAATACCTCTTTATCTTTTTTTTGGGCTCTGTAAAAAATTTCTTCGCCTAAAAACTCCTCTTTTTTAGTTTCTTTTAATTGAGGCATAGAGGTCTCAAAAGGAACCTCTGTTTGTTTTTCAGCCATAATTAATCCTGAAGATATAATTGGTTTAACATCGGATGGGGTTAATTTTTCTGAAGTTGTTTCTTCAAATGTTTGTAGCTCAGGATGATAAACCCCGGAAAGAGATTCAGGTTTGAGAACAATTTTTTGATGAGTAGGCATTTGAACAGGCTTTTTTTGATCTGAAAAATCTTTCTGGGTATCAATTTCAATTTTTGATATATATTCTTTTTTAATTTCTTGTTTTTGAGGCAATTCTATCTTTCTTGTTTCTTTAGTTGCTTTTTCAACTAAATGTTCTGAAGTTAAAATTTGAAATTTTATCTCTTTATCCTTTTTTTCGGACATCTTTTAAAGAAACATAAATTTTACCATCTTCGCTAATTTGTTTCACTAAAACTTTCAGCTCCGCTCCAATTTTAATCTCATTTTCAATATTTTCAATTTTTTTATCAGCTATTTCAGAAATATGTAAAAGGGCGGTTTTTTGAGGTGCCAATTCCAAAATTGCTCCAAAAGGCAAAATTTTTATTACTTTTCCTTTAACAATTTCACCGGTATTTAAAGAATCACTAATAATTTTAATCCAATTTTTTGCTTTTTCAACATTTTCATAATTTTCACCGCTAAGATAGACTAAACCATCGGGGTGAATATCAATTTTTGTATTGGTGAGGTTGATAATTTCATTAATCGTTCTGCCACCACTGCCAATTACTAAACCAATTTTTGAAGGGTCAATTTTAATTAATTCAACCCTCGGAGCGAATGGGCTGAGGCTTTTTCTTGGTTCAGAAATAATTTCTTTCATAAAAGATAAAATTTGTTTTCTAGCCTTTTCAGCTTGAACCAGAGACTTTTCAATTTGTTCAAAGTTTAAGCCTTCAATTTTAACATCAAGTTGAATAGCAGTAACACCATCTTCAGTGCCAGCAATTTTAAAATCCATTCCACCAAAAAAATCTTCTGGTCCTTGAATATCAGTTAAAAGTTCATAATTTTCATCATCTTGGTAAGCAATACCAAGACTTATTCCAGCAATATGTTTTTTTAAGGGAACACCCGCATCCATTAAAGCTAAAGAAGAAGCGCAGACCGAACCCATCGAAGTTGAACCGTTTGAAGATAGAACCTCAGAAACAACTCTTATGGTATAAGGAAATTCTTCTTGCGAGGGGACTAAATTTCTTAAGGCTTTTTCAGCAAGTTCACCATGACCAATTTCTCTTCGCGATGGTCCTTTGTTCGATCCCAATTCCCCAGTTGAATAAGGAGGAAAATTGTAATGATGAATAAAGTGTTTAGTACCTTCGTATTCAATTTCTCTTAAAACCAGCTCTTCGCCAGGAGTAGCCAAAGTTACCGTTGATAAAACATGAGTCAAGCCTCTCTGGAAAAGGGCTGAGCCATGAACTCGGGGCAAAATCCTCACTTGGGCTTTCAAAGATCTAATTTCCTCAAGCTTTCTTCCGTCCGGTCTTATTTTGTTTTTCAAAACATTTTCCTGAAAAGTTTTTTTGAAAAGATGATTGAGGGCATGGAAAATATAAGTTTCTAATCCTTCCCAGTTCTCTTCGCGTAATTTTTCAGAAAGCTTTTGAAAACTTCCTTCACCTTCTTTCTGAGAAAAAAGAATCTCTTTTAAATTGATATTTTTTTCTTCAAAAAATTTTATTAATAATTGTTCTCCCTTTTTAAAATTTTCTAAATCTAAAACTGTTTTTTCTTTTTCTTTGCCCAGGTTATCTTCAATAAAGTTAATTATTTTTTTTATCTCCTTAAAAGCAATTTGACAGCCGTCAATAATCGTCTTATTTTTTATTTCTTTAGCTTCTAATTCAATCATATTAATCTTACTGCCTGTTCCCGAGACAAAAAGATCAGCTAAGAGGTTGCTTACATTTTCTGGTGGGTTGATTTGCCAGCCATTTTCTTTTAGTCCCAATCTAATCCCGGCAATTGTTTCATTGGGTAACCTCAAAGCTCGAAGACCAAAAGAAGATCCTAAAAGAGCAAGAAAAGCAGGATCTATTTCAGGATCATAAGAAAGAACAGTGTTTATAATTTGAATTTGTTTGCGAAAATGGGGGTCAAAACTTGGTCTTAAACTGCGGTCAATTAACCGAGCGTTTAAAATTGAAGTAATTGTTGGTCGACCTTCACGTCTGATAAATCGACTACCAAAAATTTTCCCAGCTGCATAAAATTTTTCTTCATAATCAATAGTTAATGGTAAAAAATCAGAGGCAATAATTTCTTCACCTAAATTAATTACTGTTAAAACAATAGCATCTTTGCTTTTAGTTAATAAAGAGATCATTGATCTTTCAGCCCAATCATTGATTTCAAACTCAATTTCATAGCTATCACTTTTTAAAAAATAATTTTTAATCATATTAATATTACACTTTTAATTTCGTCTAAATCATAATAAAAATCTGCGGTTTCTTTTAATTTTGTTGATGTTGTTTGGGAAAAACCAGCAATCTCAATGATTTTACCTTGATTTTGTAAATATTCAACTAAAGGTAGAAAATCACCATCACCAGTGACTATTATCACCACATCAACTAAACTACTAAATCTGATGACATCAACAGCAATACCAATATCCCAATCAGCTTTTTTGGTCCCATCGGGATAAATTTGTAGTTCTTTAATTCTTAATTTTATACCTTGGCTGCTTAAAGCTTCAAAAAAATCAATTTCTTTAGGTGTAAATTCTGAACGAATTACATAAGCAATTGCTTGAATTAAATTTCTTTCGCCAACCAAAATATCAACTAATTTCCGAAAATCAACCTTGCGGTCATAAAGATTTTTTGCTGAATGATAAATATTTTGAGTATCGATAAAGATATTAACCCTTTGCCACGGCTTTTTAAATGGATTCATAGGCCAAGTTCTTTAACTATTTTTCGATAGCGAGTATAAGAAACTTTTTTAAGATAACTCAGAAGTTTTTTGCGATGGGCAATTTTTAAAATTAAACCTCTTTTTGAATTTTTATCGTGTTTATTTTTTTGAAGATGTGAGCTTAAATTTAAAATTTCCTCGGTTAAAAGAGCAATTTGAACCTCAGGATTGCCGGTATCTTTTTCGTGCTGACCAAACTTTTTAATGATTTCTTGAATTTTTTCTTTAACCTTAACCATTATATAATAATTTTAACACAAAATTATTAATGATAAAAATGAATCCCCAAAATTATCTAATAAAATTCGAAAACTACCTTTCTTTAGAAAAAGGCAGAAGCTCCGGAACAATTCGAGAATATTTAAGGAAAATCTCGGTTTTTTTAGAATGGCTCAAAAAAAATAAAATTAAAGAGATTAACGATGAAGCTATTTATAATTTCCGTATTTTTTTAAATAAAAAAGGTCTGAGTTTAAAAACCCAATCTTACTATTTAATTGCTTTAAGAAATTTTTTAAGATTTTTACAAAAAAAGGACATTGATCTTTATGATCCAACCAAAATTGAATTGCCAAAATTGCCGGAGAGAGAAATAAATGTTTTAACTGATGAAGAATTAGAAAGATTGTTAAATTCAGCTCAAGGCGAAGATTTAAAATCTTTAAGAGACCGAGCTTTGTTAGAAACATTATTTAGTACCGGTCTTAGGGTTTCGGAACTTTGTTCTTTAAATAGGGATCTTGATTTAAAGAAAGGTGAAATTAAAGTCAAAGGTAAAGGCGGAAAATTAAGAATTGTTTTTCTTTCCAAAATTGCTAAACATTATTTACAAAAATATTTAGACAAAAGAGACGATAAAGAGCCGGCTCTTTTTATTAATTTAAGTAAAAATAAAAAATTTCAAAGATTAACGCCCCGTGGTGTTGAAAAAATTATTAAATATTATGCTAAAAAAGCTGGTATTTTAAAAAAAATTTCACCTCATACCTTGAGGCATCAATTCGCAACTGATCTTTTGTTAGCTGGTGCTGATTTAAGAGCTATCCAGATGCTTTTAGGTCATAAAAATTTGCAAACAACTCAAATTTATACTCATTTAACCAACAAAGAATTAAAAGAAATTCATCAAGCTTTCCATGCTCGAAGAAGAAAAGTCTAAAATTAGAAATTTTGCTATTATTGCCCATATTGATCATGGTAAATCAACTTTAGCTGATAGATTTTTAGAAGTTACCCAAACTGTTGCAAAAGAAAAATTACAAGAGCAGCACCTTGACCGTCTTGCCTTAGAAAGAGAAAGAGGTATAACAATTAAAATGCAACCTGTAACTATGAACCATCAAAATTATATCCTTAACTTGATTGATACTCCGGGTCATATTGATTTTTCCTACGAAGTTTCTCGGGCTTTAGCCGCTGTTGAAGGTGTCATTTTGCTTGTTGATGGTTCGCAAGGTATTCAAGCGCAAACAATCGCTAATTTAGAGATTGCTAACGAACAAAATCTAAAAATAATCCCGGCGATTAATAAAATTGATTTGGAAATTCCTAATTTAGATGATTTAATTAACGAGCTTAAAAATTTAACTGGTGAAAAAGAAGTTTATCTGGTTTCAGCTAAATTTGGAACTGGAGTTGAAGACCTTTTAAAAGCAATAATTGAGAAAATCCCCCCACCTAAGGGAGGGCTAATGGATGTCAATGATATTCGTGCCGATTCGTGTAATGAAAGTGAAGCGCTTGTTTTTGATTCCCATTTCGATCCTTACAAAGGGATTATTGCTCACTGTCGAGTTTTTTCTGGAAGTTTTCAGAAATTCCAAGAAGCTCATCTTTTACAAGCAAAATATAAATTTAAAATTTTAGAAGTCGGTCTTTTTAAACCCGAACTTGAAGAAACTGAATCGTTAAAAGAAGGAATGATTGGTTATATTGCTACCGGTATTAAAGACCCTGGTATTTTAAAGATTGGCGACACAATTAGCTTGGATCCAAATTCTCAACCTTTACCAGGCTACCTCGAGCCAACTCCCAATGTTTTTGCCAATATTTTTCCTGCTGAAGAAATTAAGTTCGAATCATTTAGAGAGGCTATTAATAAATTAAGGTTAAATGATCCAGCTCTATATCTCGAACCTATTTCGAATCCGGTTTTAGGTCGGGGTTTCTTGATTGGTGCTTTAGGACTTTTACATCTTGAGGTTTTTGAAGAAAGATTAAAAAGAGAATTTAAAACCGAAATTATTATTACTTTACCTTCAGTGAAATATTTAGTTAAATTAAAAAATAATCAGATTTTAGAAATTAAAAACCCCAACGATTTGCCAGGTCAAGAAAAAATTTTAGAAATTCAAGAACCAATAGCTGAGTTTGAGATTTTTGCTCCTTTAGAATTTGTTGACAGTGTTTCCCAGTTAATAAAAAATTCTCGAGGTCAAATTGAAAAAATTTTCGGTGAAGGAAAAATTTTCAAAATAAAAGGCATAATTCCTTTAGATGAATTAATTTCTGGTTTTTTTGATAATTTAAAATCTATTTCTTCGGGTTACGCTTCGTTAAGATGGAAATTTTATGACTATCAGCCAGCCGATTTGGTCAAAATCGATATTTTAGTTGCTGAAGAAAAAGAACCATCGCTTTCAAGAATTGTCCATAAAAACGAAGCTGAAAAAATTGGTCGAAAAATTTTATTAAAATTAAAAGAACTTTTGCCAAGACAAGAATTTCCCATTAAACTTCAGGCAGCGATTAATAAAAAAATTATTGCTCGTGAAACAGTGCCTGCAATTTATCGAGATATTGCTGGTTGGCTTTACGGCGGCGATCGAACTCGAAAAATGAAGCTTTGGCAAAAGCAAAAAGCCGGTAAAAAAAAATTGGAAAAAATTTTTAAGGGCAAAGTTAAAATTCCCAATAATGTATTAAGAGAAATTTTAAAGATAAGATGAGACTATTAATTCAAAAAGTGAAAAATTTAATAATTTATCAGGCTGGAAAGGTAATTTTAGATTTTTCTAATGAAGAATTTTGTTATCTAATCTATGTTGGTTTGGAAAAGAATGATAATAAGAAAAATTTAGAAGAGATAATTAAAAGTTTAGAAAATCTTCAAATAGTTGATGTTGACGGTAAATTTTCACAAACTCTAAAAGCAATCAAACCAAAAATTGTTTTTATCTCCCAAATAACTTTGGTTTCCGGTTTTGAAAAAGGAAGAATTAATTTTAATAATTCTTTAGATTTCAATTTAGCTCAAAAAATTTTTGAAAAATTCGTTTCTCTTTGGCAAAATTTAGGTTATAATGTTTTTAGGACTGACTTTGGTAGTTTTTTAGAAATTACGGCAACAAATATTGGTCCCGTTAATTTCTGCTTAAATTTTTAATGATAAATTTTCTTTTGGGATTTTGGATTGCTGATCTTTTATTTTCTCTAATTTTTTATTTTAAAAAAGATATTATTTTAAGCTTAGATAAAAAGTTTGCTTTGATATCAATAATTGTCGATATTTTTCTTCTAACTCTTCTTTTGGCTATTAAATATGCTCAAAGAAAACTTAGAAAACCTTAGGCATTCTTTAGCCCATCTTTTAGCAGCAGCTTTTTTGAAAATTGATCCCCAAGCAAAACTTGGCATTGGTCCAACTACGGATGACGGTTTTTATTATGATTTTTTACCAACAAAGAAGATTGAAGAGAGCTATTTACTTAAACTCGAGGAAATAATGAGAAATTTAATCCAGCAAAACCTTAAATTTGTTGGTAAAAAAATAAGTTTTCACCAAGCAAGAAAAATTTTTAAAAATCAGCCGTTTAAACTTGAACTTTTAGAAGATTTGAAAAAGTACGGCACGACTGACTATCAAGAGATTCAACTTATTAAAGAAAAAAAGAAAAAGTTAAGAAAATTAACCAAAGTAACTGTTTACCAGACCGGTGATTTTATTGATCTTTGTCGTGGTGGACATATAAAATCAACAAAAGAAATTAATCCAAATGCTTTTAAACTAACAAAAATTGCTGGTGCTTATTGGCGTGGTAATGAGAAAAACCCAATGCTTTTAAGAATTTATGGAGTTGCTTTTCAAACTGAAAAAGA
>CALHAT010000029.1 GCA_937934285.1 Minisyncoccota bacterium
GGTTGTGTTCGAACAAGAATGAGTTTCACGATATTTATTCTGAGAGGGAATCCAGGTTTCAAGATCATATTGTTTATAATCAGTGAAACCAATGTCACCGGAGCAAATCAAAACCACCCGATAAGGCAATTGCAATTCTTGCATAATTTTTTCCTGCAAAGAAAGTAAAAATTCATGTTCTTTTTCTGATTCTTCGGGCAAAGTAAAACTAAACATTTCAATTTTGTCAAACTGATGGGTTCTTAAAATCCCGCGAACATCTTTACCATAACTTCCTGCTTCGCGGCGAAAACAAGTTGAAAAACCTAAAAATCTTTTGGGCAACTCTTTTTCATCTAAAATTTCTTCGGCAAAATAAGGTCCAATAGTATGTTCGGCACTGCCAACTAAATATAAATCATCTTTGGGCAAATAATATCTTTCTTCTTTTTGCTCACCGGAAAGTCTTCCCATACCTCGATAATATTTTTCTTTAATAAAAACAGGTGGAATAATAGGGATGAAATTAAAAGGTTTTAAAAGTTCATAAACAAAATTAATTAAAGCAAATTCTAAAAGAACAGCTTCATTTTTAAAATAATAAAATCTTGAACCAACAACTTGACTTGCTTTTTCAGTATCAATTAAATCATAAATTTTGCCAAGTTCAAGATGGTCTTTGATAGGAAAATCAAAATGAGGAATTTTGCCATAGGTTTTTAAAACAAGATTATCATTTTCGTTTTTCCCCAAGGGAACAGCTTTAGAAATTAGATTAGGAACAAGATCGAGTTTTTCATTAAGATTTTTCTCAACTTCGACTATTTTTTCTTCTATTTTTTTGAGTCGGCTTTTTTGGTTTTTGATTTCAATAATTGTTTCCTCATCTGGTTTAGCTTTAGAAAATTTATTAATAAAAGCTCGGATTTTATCTCTTTCATTAATTAAGTCATTCAATTTTTCTTTGATCTTAATAATTTCCCCAACTATTTTTTCATCCCTGCCCCTCGCTCTTAAATTTTCTTTATATTTTTCAGGATTTTTTAATAAATCTTTCAGGTTTATCATTTATAATAAAATTGATGAGAAGACGTCGAAAAAAAATCTTCTTTTTTATTTTAACACTATTTTTTATTTTTTTTCTTCTTGCTCTTTTTTATTTTTTGAAATTTAAAGAAATAACCATCGAACCCGAAGAATTTTCTTTATATTTTCTAAATTATTTTCAAAATAAATCTTTTTTTGAAGTTGTTTTAAATCTTAAAAAAATTATGCTTGATTTTAAAGAAATAATCAAAATTGAGATTCAGCCAAATTTTCTGACACAAAAATTAAAAATAAAAATTGAAATGGCAAAAATTGTTGCTCAAATTTGTGATTTTCAAAGATGCTACTTTTTAGATAATTATTCAAGAATTATTTCTCCAAAAATTTTAACAACTAATAATTTTTTGAAAATTCAATCAGAACTCAAACTTGAAGAAAACAGTCTTCTAAATCCTAAAATAACTAATTTTCTTTCTTTGCTTTTTGAATATTCTAATTGGAAACCTTTAATTTTAAAAGAAATCAAAATCTACTCCAATTTTGATCTTGGAGTTTTTGACGATAAAAATCGTGAATTTCTTTTTGATCTTAATCGCGATTTTGAAGAACAAATCAAAAAACTTCACCTCTTTTTAAGCAAAGATTTTCAAGGCTCAAGAATTGATTTACGAATTCCTAAGAAAATTTATTACCGTTAAGGCCTTGGTGGTAAACACTCGCGATGGTAAACAGGCCTATTACTCGAGGGAATAAAGGGTAATTCTTCAATTTCCCCGCCACATTTGGCACAAATCCATCTTTCTCCGGGTTGAGGCCGGAACATTTTACGTGGCCCTCGTCGTGGAGGTTTAGGCATTTTTGGTCCTAAGGTTAATTCCGACTTCCCTAATCGGAGTTTTAGACCTTAGAACCCGGTTTGGGCCACTCAGCCTCAACTCCGATTAAGATAATTAATTATACCACTAATCAACAAGCTTTTCTCTAAGCCAAAATAAAATTTTTTCGTAAAGCTCGGGCTGGGTTTTTAAAAGATTCGTTCCATGACCACCTTGAGGATATTCTAAATAATTAGCGTTTGGATACCAATTTTTCAAAGCTTGGCCAGCTTCAACAGCTTGAGGATCATCTCGAGCAGAAACAATAAAAATTTTTTCTCCTAAACCCTCTCTCTTAAATTTTTCTAAAATAATTCCGCGATAATTAAGACCAGGCGATAAAAGAACAATTGCTTTAATTTCCGGATTTTCGCTTAAGAACTGAAAACTTAAATTAGCACCAATACTAGCACCAATTAAAAACTGTTTTGTTTTGGGAAAACCCTCTTTTTCTAAAAATAAACTTGCTGATTCAAGATCAATAATTGATTTTTGTTCTTCTTCGGGAGTAAAACGGTTATAATCTAATTTGCCAAAAACAGATTCGGTACTTTCACCATGACCTCTTAAATCAAAAGCTAAAACTGCATAACCTTCTTTTTGTAAAAATTTAGCGAAATCATTAAAACTTTCTTTGGTGGCTGGTCGCTGATGAATTAAAATACCGGTATACTTTGCCTCTTTATGAGGATAATAATTAGCAACAATAGTTGCTCCGTCTTTAGTTACGAAACTTAATTTTCTGAAACCGTTCATATGACTTAAATTTAGATAAATTTTATAAACTAAAATTGTAGTTATTAATATAAAAAATCCTATCACAACAATTATGATTTTTTTGTTCATTGACTTTAAGGTAAGTAGGGAATCAAAGCCATTTGTCTTGCTCTTTTTATTGCTCGAGCAAATTTTCGTTGATGCCAGGAACACAGACCTGTTTTTTCTCGTTTTTTTATTTTATAACCAGCTGATAAAAATTTCTTCAATACTTCTACATCTTTAAAATCTATCTCCTTGGCTGCCTGGGAACAAAAATAACAAGTCATGATTATATTATAACAAAAATTTTAATTAATATGTAATATTTTATAAAGTTGAAACCGGGGGCAAAGTGACAACAGTCGGGGGATTAGCTCTTACTTCAACTACCACTGAATCAGAAACAGTCTGGTTAAAACCTACACATCTTAAGGTAAAAGTATATGTTCCCACAGAAAGATTATAAATTGTCTGTGAACCTGAGGAAGGTTTACTACCAGACCAGTCAGAAACATAAGGATTGCTTTCAGCTGAACAACTACTAACATTATTACTTGACCACGAAAGAACTAAAGGTTGATTTGGACTTATTCTAACATTACTATCAGAACCATTGGCTTTTAAATCAACTGAAGCTTGCTCACACAAAGTTCTAAAAGACTTTAGAATTCCATAAGATCTACCACCAGAATTCTCAGCTGCAGCACGGTAGTAGTACTGAGTACAAGGATTAAGATTAGCAAGAGTCGTGCAAAATCTGTAAGGTGTTATATTGACGATTAAAAATTGCCTTACGGTTTCTCTACCTAATGATGGAGTTTCTCCCCATTCAAACCAAGCATATATATTACTGTCACCTCCATTATCTATAATTTCTCCAACTAAAGTGGCAGATGTATATGAAACAAGAGTGTCATAAGGACAACTTTGTTGAGCGAAGGTTGAATCTAACCTAAAATAACCTCCCCCAAATAGGATATTAACTAAAACTAATAATAAAAAAGTAAAAAAATATCTCCTAATCATTGTTAGGTAAATATTTATAAATTTAAATCGAATTTTCGGTACTATTGTCTAATAATAACATAAATAAAAATTCTTGTCAAGAATTAATTTTGTTTCAAAATAAAATACCGTTGACTATATTATTAATTTATGGTATAATAAAAAGTAGTAAACTAAAACAAGGAGGGAGGATGATGAAAAGGCTGATTATTGTGGTGATTTCTGTAGTCTTGGTAGGTTGTAGTTATTACAACATTTATTACGACTCCGGGGGAAAATTGGGGCTAAGCCTTGAGGCGCCCCAGTATGTGACGAGAGGTGAAGTTATCGAAGCTATAGTGAGGGTTAGGAATTTGAATTTCCAAGAAATAACACATCAAATCCTCATTGAGGGACCCGAGGCACGGGCAGCATCAGTTGTTTTAGTAGAGGTAGTGGAAAGGTCTGGGTCATTAGCATTTCGATTTAGAGCCCGGTTCGAAGGAAGGCCGGGCGGGTACAAAGTTACATTCTTATTTAATGCTTACAGAAGGGGAGAACCTCCTGTAAGTGATTATATTGAGTGGTTAGTTAGGGTATTAGAACAGCCACCAGAACAGCCAACACCATCACCAACACCTCGTCCTCCGATTGTAAGGTAGAGAAAACCCCACCGATAAGGTGGGGTTTTTATATTTAAAAAACTGCGGGGTCTGGATTCGAACCAGAATTTCAGGGTTCAGAGCCCTGCGTGCTACCGTTGCACCACCCCGCAATAGATAATTTTTTGTTTTTTTAAAATAATGTTTTTTCTTTAGATGAAGTCATTAAATTAAAAAGTTCAACCAAAACACCTAAAACTGGTAAGATAATAATTATACCTAAAACTCCACCCATTCTGCTACCTACTAAAACTCCCAAAATAACTAATATAGGATTAAGAGAAACAGCTCGTCTCATTACTAAAGGAACCAGAAAATGATTTTCAATTTGCTGGAGAAAAATAAAATAACCAATGACAAAAAAAACAAACTCGGGCTTATCTAAAAAAGTTATCAACGAAGCAAATACTAAGGTAAAAAGAGGACCAATAACCGGAACAATTTCTAAAATACCAGCCAAAAGGCCTATCAATGGAGCGTAATCTATTTTCAAGATTGGGCCAACAAATAAATAGCTGGAAACACCAATAAAAATCATTAAAAAAATTTGACCTAAAAACCAAAAAGAGATTTTTCTTTTAATTCTTCGCCAGGTTTTTTCATAAATCCCTCTTTTATTATCCGGTAAAATTTTAAAAATTTGTTGGGGGAAATTTTTATCAAAAGCAATATAAAGAGAAGTTACAAAAATTAAAACTAAAGAAAAAATACCGCCGAAAAAGTTATAAAGAAATCGGAACACATTAAAAAGATAATCGCTGCTAAAGGAAAACAAGTCTTGCCATTTGCTTTCTAAATAAAAATTTTGAAGACGGTATTCTTTTAAATAAGGTTCTAGCTTTTCAAAAAGCTTTGGTAATTCCTCAATTAAAATTTTAAAAGTCAAATAAACTACTAAAGTGATTAAAAGAATAAAAACAAGATAAATCAAAAAAACATTTAAATAATAATTAAGTTTAAATCGATAATTTATAAATAAAGCAGCGGTTTGAATAGCTAAGCCAATAAAAATACCTGTTAAAAGAGCTAAAAGGGATCCGCGTAAATACCAAAATCCCAAAAATAAAATGGGAACCAACCAAAAAATTAAAGCTTTTTTAAATTCAGCATTCATAAATTTATTTTACCAATTTTTGAAAAATTTTCGAGAATTTTTGTCGATGACCTTTGGGTAAAATAACAGCAAATTTTGTCTGTTTAAAATTAAAAAGTTTTTTTAACTCTTTTTGAATATCTGAAATTTTCAGAGCATCTATTTTTTTAATAATTTCCTCAGGTGAAACTAAAGATTTTTCCAATAGATATTGACGACCGTAAAAAATAGCTAAATTTAAACTATCTTCCAAATCCATAAACAAAAAACTTTTTAAAACTGATTTAGCTGTTTTAAGTTCGTCTTCAGTAATTCCTTGATTTTTTAATTTATTAATTTCATCAATAATGGTTTCTAAAACAAAATTCAATTTATCTAAACTTATTCCCGCATGAATAAAAAATAGACTTCTATTTAAATATTCATAAAAATGACTGCGGATATAATAAGCAGCGCCAAGTTCTTCTCTTATCTTTAGCCATAATCTAGAACTTGGTTTTTCTCCTAAAATAAGAGAGATTAAATACCAAAGATATCTTCGATCTTTCAGCTCCCAAACGCCGGGTAGGTAAAGTCCTAAAAAAATGTGAGCTTGATCTACATCTTTATAGTAGGTTTTCTCTTGGTAACCGGGTTTAGGTTTTTTAAATTTAAAAATTGTTTCTGGTTTTTTAGAATTGTAAGAAGAAAATCTTTCTTTAATAAATTTTATTAATTTTTCTTGCTCGCGAAGATAGCCACTTAAAACGATAAGAGTATTTTTAGCAGTATAGTTTTCTTTGACATAATTTAAAATATCTAATCTCGTTATTTTCGCCAAAGTTTTTTTATCGCCAAGAATTGACCAACCGGCTGGTTGATCGCCAAAAGTTAAACGAATACCGAGATCAACAATAAGACTTGGTGGACTGTCGTTTCTAAGATTAATTTCTTCAAAAATAACTTGTCTTTCTTTCTCAATCTCCTCTTCGGGAAACAATGGTTCAAGAATAATATCGCTTAAAATAAAAAGAGCTTTTTTATCAAATTCTGGTAAAACTCTAATATAAAAACCAGTATATTGATGACCGGTAAAAGCGTTAAAAACTCCGCCAATTTTATCAATATTTTCCATTAAAATTTTGGGCGTTGGGAAATTTTTTGTTCCTTTAAAATAAAGATGTTCAATAAAATGAGAAATGCCATTAATATTTTTCTTTTCTAAATCGGTTCCGGCTCTAACCAAAATTAAAACTGTTGTTGATAAACTATCTGGTTTATGACATACTAAAATATTTAATCCTTTGGGTCCAGAAACAAGTCGGGGTTTCATTTTTATAAAATTTTATTTTTCTTTAAAATACTTTTAGCTGTTTCGGAGGGTTGAGCGCCGTTTTGAAGATAAAATTTAATAAGATCAGCATTAAAATCCCCTTCTTTTAAATAAGGATTCCACCAACCTAAAACCTTTATTACCTTACCTTTAAGCTTTGACTTTTTTTCTTGTAACACCAATTTTAGAATTTTTTGATTCTTTTTACCGATTTTTTGAAAACGGATTACTAACATAATTTAGATAAATTCTATCAAGGAAATCTTAGCATTGTCTTTCTGTCGACGTAAAGGTAATTTAATTATTCTTACATAACCACCGGTTCGATCTTTATATTTAGGAGCTATCTCATAAAAAAGTTTATAAGCAGATTTTTTAGTCATTTTCGAAAGTAAATATCGTAAATGGGATAATTCTCCTTTTTTAGCTTTCGAAATTAACTTTTCTATTAAAATTTTTAAATATTTAGCTTTCTCATCCGTTGTGGTAATTCTCTCATTTATTACTAAATTGTGAAGCAAGATTTTGAATAATGCTTTTCTTTGATCTCTTTTTCGATGAAATTTTTTTTTCATTTAGCTAAAAACACGTTAAATTGATCAATTAATATTTTTACTGCTTCTTCTAAGCATTCTTCCGGTGTTTTGGTTCCATCGGTTTCAATAGTTAATCTTAATAAATTATAATCAGTTCTATCTTGATATCTTATATTCTCAACTTCATATACAGCATTAATCACTGGTGAAAAAATAGCATCAAGAACTATTTCTCCAGGTAACAATCTTTCTTTGCTTCTCTCTTCAGCAGCAGAAAATCCTCGACCTTTTTCTATTATTAAAATCATTTTAATTTTTGACTTTTTATCCGTTAAAGTCATCAAATGATGATCTGGATTAGCTATTTTTACTCCAGCGGGAACTTTAATATCTTTTGCTTTAACCTCTTTTTCGCCTTCAACTTCTAAACTAACCTCCACTGGTCCATCAATATCCATTTTAAATCTTACTTTCTTTAAATTTAAAGTTATATCTAAAACGTCTTCCATAACACCGGGAAGAGTTGAAAACTCGTGAAGCACATTTTCAATTTTAACCCTGGTTATGGCACTGCCGACCAAAGATGAAAGTAAAACGCGTCTTAAAGCATTACCCAAAGTTACTCCGTAGCCTGGATAAAGAGGTTTTATTTCAAAAACAGCTTTATCAGATTCTAAAAATACAATCTTTGGTTTTTCGGGTAAAATTAATTCGTTAAACATTTTAATTTCTATTTACTGTCGACTATAAAAATCAATAACTAATCCAAGATTAAAATTATGTTGAATTTCTTGAGCTAAAGGCAATTTTAAAATTTTAGTTTCAAAAGTGTTGGGATCTATACTTAGCCAGGAAGGAGGCTGGTAAAATTTTAATCTTTGGGATAAATCTTCAAGAAGTTTAATATTTTTACTTCGTGGCCTGATAGTAATCACATCTCCTTCATTAACTAAATAAGAAGGTGTTCTGACCCGACGACCATTAACTAAAAAGTGACCATGGCTAACTAATTGCCTGGCTGTAGTCTTAGCCGGGACATAACCGGCTCGCCAAACAACATTATCTAATCTTCTTTCCAAAAGCTCAATCAAAGCCTCAGGAGCAGATTTTTTTGCTTTCTTGGCTAATTCAACATATTTTTTCATTTTAGCTTCGTTTAGTAAATAACTAAACTTCAATCTTTGTTTTTCTAAAAGTTGACGAGCAAATAATGATAACACCCTTGGCCGACTGCCATGAACTCCAGGACGGATCCTTCTTCGCACTAAAGCACATTTATGAGACAGGCATCTTTCGTTAAGTCCTAATTTCTGTCCAAATCTGCGGCAATATTTGCACTTAGGACCCAAAAGCATAATTTTAAACCCTTCTTGACCGTGATCTTTTTGGACCACCAAAAGGAATTGGTGTTATATCCTCGATATAATTAATGTTATAATCCTGATTAAACAAAACTCTTAAAGCTGTCTCTCGACCTGGTCCAATACCTTTGGTAAATACTTTTAATTCATCAATTTTAAAGTTTTTCATTTTCTCTAATAAAACCTCCATAGCTTTAGTTCCAGCATAAGGTGTGCCTTTCTTTGTATTTTTAAAACCAGCATTTCCGGCTGACGACCAGGCTAAAACATTACCCCTATCATCAGTAAGAGTTATAATTGTATTATTCAAATTAGCATTAATATAAATTCTTGCTTTATCTAAATAAAGTTTCTTTTTCTCTTTTGTCTTAATAGATTTAGATTCTTCAATCTTTTCTTCTTTATCTAAACCGATTGTTTTGGTTCTTGTTTTACCCATTATCTTTTACCACCACCGGCTTTACGACGCGCACCGGTAGCAACTGTTTTTCTTGGACCTTTACGAGTTCTAGCATTAGTTCTAGTTCGTTGTCCTCTAACTGGCAAACCTTTTTGATGACGAATACCACGATAACATTGAATTTGAATCAATCTTTTAATGTTTTCTTTAATCTCTCTTCTTAATTCACCTTCAACTTTTAAATTAGCCTCAATATATTTTTCAATTTTACTAACCTCTTGGGGCGTCAAATCATTAGTTTTCTTCATTGGATCAATATCAGTCTTTTCACAAATTTTTCGAGCTAATGCTAAACCTATTCCGTAAATTTTTGGCAAAGCAAAAACCAGTCTTTTATCTTTAGGAAGTTCAACTCCAACTATTCTTACCATTGTTTAACCTTGTCTTTGCTTATGCTTAGGATTTTCACAAATGACATAACGATAATTACCGCGCTTAACAATTTTACATTTTTGGCATCTTTTTTTAATTGATGGCGTAACTTTCATTTTAAACAAAATAATAAAACCGTGTTTTTCACGGATTCCCCAAAAAATTTTTATTTATTTTTGATAATAAATTATTATATCATAAAATTATTATTATGGCAAGAGCAATATTTTTCTTAATAGATGGCTTAAGTGACAGAATTAGATTGAAAACTCCCTTAAGATTAGCTAAGAAAAATAATATTGGAAAACTTCTAAAAAATAGTTTCTTAGCCCAATTTTTAACACTAAAAAAATGGCCCAAAATTGGTAGTTCGAGTATCACCGGCTTAGCTAATTTGAGCATCCTGGGTTACGATTTTCCAATAACTAAAATAAAAAGAGGACCGTTGGAAGCAATTGGTGCTTCGATAAATTATCGAGATGGTGAACTAGCTTTAAGGGTTGATTTTGCTACTGTCAGTAAAAACTTAAAAGTTATTGACCGTCGTGCTGGCAGAAATTATTTTGGACTTGATCAATTAGCCAAAGATATTAATTCTTTACCTTTCCCTATTCCTTTTCATTTCCAAAGAACTTACGGTCATCGCGGAGTTTTGATTTTTCATAAAAAACTTTCTCCTTTTGTTAGTGATAGTGATCCTCTTAGAATAAAAACAAGAGTGAAAAAAATAAAACCATTAGAAAATGATAGCTTGAGTAGAAAAACAGCTGAAATTTTACAAGAATTTTTAGATAAAACTCATTATTTTTTAGATTCTCACCCTATTAATAAATTAAGAGAAAAGCGTGGATTTTTAAAAGCTAATTATCTTTTAACCAGAGAAGCTGGTAATTTTGTACCAAAATTAAAAAATTTTTTTAAAAAAACTAAATTCAAGCATGGTTTGGTTATTGCTGAAAATGGTGTTGTTAAAGGTGGTTGTCTTTTGGCTGGCTTCAAAGCTCTAACTTTGCCTGAAATTGAAAATCTTCAACAAAGATATTTATTCTTGAAAGAAAAAATTTTAGAAAACTTTACGAAATTTGATTTAATTTATATCCATTTAAAAGAAGCTGATGAGGCTAGTCACGATAAAAATTTTGATCAGAAAAAAAAATTTTTTGAATTTTTCGACAAATGGTTTGGCGAGTTAATTAAAAATTTACCCCAAAATTTAATTTATATCATCACTGGGGATCATATAACTGATACCCGAACCGGTAAACATATCTTTGGGCCAGTACCTATTTTAATTATTAACTTTAAAAATCCTAATATACCCAAAGAGTTTAGCGAAATTGAAGCTAAGAGAAAAAAAATTATTATTGAACCTAGAAAATTATGGTCAAGTCTCTTTTAGGAAAATAGTTTTAAGTTTTTCATATTCAGCACCTTCTTTTCTCAAAATCGATTGGAAAAGACAGATTTCCTTAAATTCTATTAGCCAGTTAAGCTCTTCTTTTATTACTGGTAAATTTTTTAAATTCTTCAATCTTATTAAATTTATATGTGGCAAGAAATCTCTTTCTTCTTGTTTAAATTTTATATTCTTGTCAATAATTTCTTTTTCAAAATATTTTTTAATTTCTTCTAAACTTTTATTTTTTTCTAAATAAAGCCAAATCATTCTTTTTGTTCCTGGTGGGCCATAATCAATTTTTTTAATTTTAGCTTCTAAATTTTGATAAGAAAAAGAAAAGTTTTCAAAGATATTGCCAATTTTTAAATAATCTTCATAATTTAAATGTCCCAGAAATAAAACCGTTAAATGTAAATTTTCTAAAGGAATCCAATGAAGTTCAGCTTTAAATTTTTGACCAATTTTCTTTTCTAAAAAAGCTATTTTCTTTTTTAAACCAGCTGATAGAGGAAAAGCAATAAAAAGCCTCATTGATTATTGAAAGTAGAATTAGCTAAAGTTAAAGCAATTTTTTTATTTTCAGTAATGTCAATTATCAAATCAACAACCACAACATTACGGTTGTCTCTTCGCTGGACTGTACCAATAAGATAATAAATTCTCCCTTCTTTTAGAATCTCGAAATATTTTTCATAAACCTTAGGAAAAAGCATAACTTCAATTTTATTAGTCAAATCTTCAATTTCTAAATAAGCGAAGGGTTCTTTGTTTTTAGTTAAAACCCTTTTAATTTCGTTAGCAACACCAGCTAAACTAACTTTGCGACCATCTTCCATCTTCAAAATTTCATTAATAGGTTTAACTTTATTTTTCAAAAGAGGGGCGAAGTTTGCATAGGGATGACCGGAGAGATAAATACCTAAAAGCTCTTTTTCCCATTTAAGAATTTCTAAAGAGTTAATTGGTTTTACGGGTTTCAAGTAAAGATCATTATTCGAAGCGAAAAGTGATTTGGCGTGGTTAAAATTTTTTGTCTTTTGGGAATATTCTAAAAGATAATCGACATTGCCAATTAAAACTTCTCGAGGATGAAAAGAATCAAAAGCACCAGCTTTGATTAAACTTTCCAAAGATTTTTTATTTAAATCTTTATGTTGAACTCTTCTTAAAAAATCAGCTAAATTTTGATAAGGACCATTAATTTTTCTTTCTTCCTCAATGAATCTAATTAACGGAGCACCTACATTTTTAATTGATCCCAAGCCAAATCTAATTTTATTTTCGCCAACGATTGTAAAATGAAAATCGCTTTCGTTTATATCGGGTGGCAGAACTTCAAAATTATATTCTTTTAAATCTTTTAAATAAAGTTTAACGCGATCGATGTTTTTGGCTTCATTAATCAAACAAGCTGTCAAAAATTCTTTTGTCCAGTAGGTTTTTAAATAAGCAGTATAATAACCGATAATAGCATAAGCAACAGAATGACTTTTATTAAAACCATAACGAGCAAAAGGTTCGATTAAATTAGCAATTTTCTCAGTCACCTCTTTCGAAATTCCATTCTTTATCATTCTATCTTTTAATTTTTGAATTTCACTATCTAACAAACTTTTAATTTTCTTACCGACAGCTTTTCTTAAAACATCAGCTTCAGTTGGACTGTAACCAGCAAGTTCTTGGGCTATCTTCATAAGTTGCTCCTGATAAACCATAATTCCATAAGTTTCTTTTAAAATTGGTTCAAGTTTGGGATGAAGATAAACAATTTCCTCTTTGCCAAATTTTCTTCTTAAAAAAGCGGGAATAAGTTCCATGGGTCCTGGTCGATAAAGGGCAATTAAAGAAAACAAATCTTCTATTTTTTCCGGCTTAATTTTTTTTAAATATTCAGTCATTCCCCGACCCTCGATTTGAAAAAGACCAACGGTTCTCCCTTGTCTTAAAAGAGCATAAACATTTGGATCATTAAACTCTTGATCAAATGTAACTTTTTGTTGGTATCTTTCCCAAACTAATTTTTGGGTATCCTCGATAATTGAAAGAGTTCTTAAGCCTAAAATATCCATTTTTAGAAGACCCAATTCATTGATTGAATACATATCGTATTGAGTAATAATTGTTTTTTCTTCGCCAGGAGCAAATTGTAAAGGTAGATAATTGACTAATGGTTCCGGAGTAATAACTAAACCACAAGCATGAACTGAAGCATGTCTGACAACTCCTTCTAATTTTTTAGCCGATTCCAAAATTTCTTTATATTTTTTATCCTCGTTTAAAATTTTTTTAATATCAGCTAAATGCTCAGCTTCTTCAAGAGTTAAATTTGGTGGAATGAGTCGAGCTAAGCGATCAACAAAAGAGAAAGAATAACCTAAAGCTCGACCTGAATCACGAATAGCGGCTCGAGCTGCCATTTTCCCAAAAGTAATAATTTGGGCTACATGATCTTTGCCATATTTTTCTTTTAAATAATTAAAAACCTTTTCTCGACGTAAATCAGAAAAATCTAAATCAATATCAGGGAACTCAATTCGATCGGGGGTTAAAAATCTTTCAAACAAAAGACCGTATTTTAAAGGATTAATTTCGGTAATTTTCAAAAGATAGGCGACTAAACTTCCTGAAACTGAACCACGTCCTGGACCAACCATTAAATTATTTTCTTTAGCAAATCTAACAATGTCCCAAACAATCAAAAAATAACTACCGAATTTAGTCTGTTCAATAACTTTCAATTCGTAATCTAACCTATCTTTAATCTCTTTATAATTTAAATTTCGATCTTGAACACCTTTTAAACAAAGTTTTCTCAAATAGCTAATTTCGGTTTCTTCATCAGGAACTTTAAACTTAGGCATTTTTGTCTTACCCAATTCTATTTCTAAATTACATCTCTCAGCAATTTCTAAAGTATTATCTAAAGCTATGGGTAAATCACGATAAAGTTCATTTATTTTACGTTTATCAGCTAAAGAAAAATCATCGCCTCGCATTGTTAATCTCTCCTCCTCGTCAATGTCCTTGCCTGTTTGAATAGCTAAAAAAACATCATGAATATGAGCATCTTCACTACGGAGATAATGAACATCATAAGTAGCAACTAAAGGCACTTTTGTCTCCTCAGAAAGCTTAACCAGGGCTGATTTGAGTTTAACTGAGTCCTCAATTTTAGGGTGATAATCAATTTCTAAGTAAAAATTATTTTTTCCGAAAATATCTAAATACTCAAAAACTTTGTTTTTAGCTAATTCATAATTTCCTGACAAAATGAATTTTGAGATTTCACTACTGGGGCAACCAGAAAGACAAATCAAACCTTGAGAATGCTCTCTTAAAAGTTCTTTATCGATTCGCGGTTTATAATAAAAGCCCTCGAGCCAAGCTTTGGTTATTAATTTTATTAAATTTTGATAACCTTGTTCATTTTCAGCTAAAAGAGTTAAATGATAGCTTTTTGAATCAATTCTAGTTGTTTTGTCAAATCTTGATCGAGGTGCTAAGTAAGCTTCAACACCAATAATCGGTTTTAAACCTGCTTTTTTGCTTTTTTTATAGAACTCAATTGCTCCATAAAGATTGCCATGGTCAGTTAAAGCTAAAGCGTAATATTCAAGTTCTAAGGCTCTTTTGATAAGATCATCAATTTTAGCTAAACCATCTAATAAGCTATAATGAGAATGGGTATGAAGATGAATAAAATCTCTCATTTCAAAAAAATTTTAACTAAGAAAAAAACAAAGTCAAGTTTTTGGGTTGTGGAAAAAAAATTAATCAAAAAACACAAGACAATTTTAGCTATCGATGAAGCCGGTCGAGGCGCTGGTGCTGGTCCATTATCTTTAGGTGCTTTATTTTTAGATAAAAATTCTCTAAAAATTTTAGAAAAAAATAAGATTTGTTTTTATGATTCCAAAGTATTAACCGCTGAAGAAAGAAGATTTTTCCTAAAAATTATTAAAAAATTGGGCTTAGCTCATAAAGCTATCTTGATCAATCATTCTCTAATAGATAAAATGGGCATTAACAAGGCTTTTATTTTAGGAATCAAAAAGCTTCTTAAATATTTTCAACCCCAGGCCTTAGTAATGGATGGTCTAAAAATCAAAATAAATTTTAAAAATTCTTATTTTTTTATTAAGGGCGATAAAAAACTTGCTTCCTTAGGTGGTGCCTCGATTTTAGCTAAAACCAAAAGGGATGCTTATATGATAAAAATAGCTAAAAAATATCCTCAGTATCTTTTTGAAGTTCATAAAGGTTATTTAACCAAAAAACATCTCCAGCTAATTAAAAAATTTGGCGTTATAAAAATCCATCGTCTGTCTTTTCTAAAAAATTTTATTTTGAGATAGAGATCTTTAGCTTTCTCTTGATTTCTCGAGGATGGAGTTTTCTAATAAAATAGAGTTTGGCTCTTCTTGTTTTAGCTTGACCTAAAATCTCTATTTTCTCAATAACTGGTGAATGAAGAGGATAAGTTTTTTCAATCATTTGGCCAGCTGCTTCACCTCTAACAGTTAACATCTTTCTTGTTCCTCCTCCTTTAAGAGCAATTACAATACCTTCAAATGGTTGAAAAAATTCTCTTTTAGCTTCTCTAATTTTCTGCCAAACCCGAACATAACTTCCTGTCTTAATCTCTGGCAAATCACTTCTTAAATATTTTTTTTCAACTAATTGAATTAATTGATGAGTCATATTTAGATTTTATCATAAATTTTAAATTTTTTTTCTTTATTATCATAAACCCAAAGTTCATAAGATATTTTTTTAGGCCTCGGAAGCTTAAAAATTTTTTTTGTTTTGTAGGGTCTTTTCCTTTGTTTTTGAACTTGAATCAATTTTAATTCATTTTTATTTAAAGCAATAAGATCGAACAAACCAAAAATATCTTGGGAATGAAATTTAACTTTTGCTGGTTTCCAAACTAAAAATTTTTTCTTCTTTAAAAAATCAAAAGCAATTTTTTCAATTCTCTGCCCCCTTTTTCTCTTTTGAACTTTTTTCATTATTCATTCGCGACGATTCGCGCTTATTAATTCATAAAACTCTTCTTCACTCATTATTTTAATATTCAATTTTTTTGCTTTTTCTAATTTGGAACCAGGATTTTTGCCAACAACTAAAATAGTTACTCTTTTCGAAATAGTTTCAGTTGTCTCTGCTCCTAAATCCTCAATAATTCTTTTAGCTTCTTCGCGTGAATATTTTTCCAGCTCGCCAGTAAAAGCAAAAACTTGCCCTTTAAGTGGCTGGGGTCCCCTAACTTCTTCTTCAATAATTTCAACTCCGACCTCAGTTAATTCTTTTAATAAATTTTTATTTTCTTCATTATTAAACCATTCAAAAACGCTCTGGCTTACTTTTTCACCAAAACCAGGAATAGCTAAGTAATGAATTGGCTTTAAATCTTGAGTAATTTTAATTAAATCAGCTGGTTTTTTGATTTCTCCTTTGGTTTTGAAAAAATTGGCTAAAAGTTTAGCATTTTCTTCACCAATATGTAAAATTCCCAAAGAATA
>CALHAT010000030.1 GCA_937934285.1 Minisyncoccota bacterium
GGACTTTTCCAGAAATCTCGAATTTTGGATATTATTGAAAATTTTATTGTTTTTGAAGCAGACAGCGAAAAAGATGTTTCAAAATATACTAAGAAAATTTGCTTGTATCACCAATATTTTGGAGTTAACAAGGCAGTTGAATCAACTTTAAGAGCAATAAGACCTGATGGCGATAAAAAAATAGGTGTTTTGTGGCATACTCAAGGAAGCGGAAAAACGCTTTCTATGGTTTTTTATGTTAATAAAATCAAAAAAATTAAAGAACTTCAAAGCCCGACCATAGTTTTTTTAACTGACAGAAACGATCTCGATAATCAGTTTTATAAAACTTTTTTAAGGTGTGGTTACGCAGTATTAGCCAAACAAGCTGAAAGTATCAAAGATCTTAAAGAGAAATTAAAAACAGCTGGTGGAGAATTAATTTTTACTACTATTCAGAAATTTTCTGGAGATTTTGAAGTGCTTTCAGAGAGAAGAAATATAATTGTGATTGCCGACGAGGCTCATCGTTCAGAATATGCTAAATTAGCTGCGAATGCAAGGAAGGCATTACCCAATGCTTCTTTTATGGGGATTACTGCTACGCCAATAGATATAAACAATAGAAGCACTCGATTAGTTTTTGGCGATTATATTGATATTTATTCGATGAGCCGTTCTGTAGAAGATGGAGCAACAGTGCCAATTTATTATGAGGGAAGATTAGTACCTTTACATTTAACCAATTATTTTATTGATGAAGAATTTGACGATTTAACCCAAGAGGTTGATTTTGAAGTTAAAGAAAGTTTGAAAAAGAAATTTGCAAGATTAGAACAGGCAATTTCAGTTCCTGACAGATTAGAAAAAATAGCTAAAGATATAGTTGAGCATTTTAATAACCGTGGTTTAAAAGGTAAAGCAATGGTAGCGACAATTAGTAGACAAGTGGCGGTTAAGATGTATAAATTAATTTCGAGCATTGAAAATGCGCCAGAAGTAGCAGTTGTAATTTCAAATCCTGAAGATTTTAAAAATGACATTAAAAGCGAACTTCGAATTGAAGAAATAGAAAGAAGGTTTAAAAACCCCGATGACCCTTTACAAATAGTTGTTGTTTGTGATATGTGGCTTACTGGTTTTGATGTGCCGGCGCTCCATACAATTTATTTTGATAAACCTTTAAAAAATCACGGTTTGATGCAAGCAATCGCAAGAGTTAACAGAGTGTTTAAGGATAAAAAAGCTGGGCTGATTGTAGATTATATTGGGATTGCTGATGATTTAAAAAAAGCCTTGAGTATTTATGACACAGATGTTAGAAAAGAAGCAATGATTCCTCTTCAAGATATTATTAATAAAATGCTTGAAAAATATGATATTGTAAAATCAATGTTCCAAGGCGTCGATTATTCAAGATGGAAATATTTAGAAGGCGAGAAATTAGCAAAACTTTTACAACAAGCAGTAAATATAATTATTACCGATCCAAAAGATGGAACTTTAGACGAAGCAAAAAAGGAAAGATTTTTAAAAGAATCACTTCAATTGATTAAATTACATGCTTTTGTGATGCCTCATAAAGAAGCTTATGAAATTAAAGATGATTTAGATTTCTTCAAAGCAGTAAGAAGTTGGCTCACTAAAAATACACTCATTAGAAGAAATATTAATATTGAAGTTAGTTTAGAATCAACCATTAAAGAATTGGTTTCAAAAAGCATTACTGCCGAAGGAGTAATAGATATTCTTTCATTGAAGGAAAAAGGAAAATTAGAGGTTTCTATTCTGGATGAAAAATTCTTAGAAGAAGTTAGGAAAATTCAATATAAAAATTTAGCTATAGAAATTTTAAGAAAGCTGCTTTCTGATGAAATTAATTTAAGAAGACGAAAAAATGATATTCGTTATAAATCATTAACTGAAATGCTCCAAAAGATTATTGAAGAATATGAAAATAGAATAATTAGTGCTTCTAAAGTTATTGAGCATTTAATAGAGCTTGCTAAAGAAATCAAAAAAGCCGACGAAGAGGCTAAAGAGATGGGTTTATCAGAAGAAGAATTAGCTTTTTATGACGCAATTATATCAAAGAGAGTAGATAAACAAGATGAAAAAATTAAAAAAATAGTGAAAGAATTAGTGAAATTAATAGAGAAAGATTTAACAATTGATTGGACAAATAATGAAATAATAAAAGCAAGAATCAGAAATAATATTCGTTTTTTGTTGTTAAAAAATCAATTTAAACCGAACGAAATAGACAATATTGTTGATTCGATTTTTAATCAAGCATTTTATTTATATAAAGATTACAATCAAAAAATAATGACAAAAATGTAAATTAAATAAAATTGAATTTCAATCAGTTATTTTTTTAAACAAAATTACAACATCCTTATTTGAAGAATCCCATGAAGCGCGGAAAAAAGCAAAAGAATTATTAGAAGAAGCAAAAAGGAAAGTTGAAAAATTAATCGAGGGATAATCAAATTTTTGTGAAATACGATATTGTTTTACTTATCCAATAAAAACATGAAAAATGCTGAAAATTTTTTAAAAATTTTTAAGACCCTTGAAGATTGCCTCAGGAAGCAAATCAATGAATCCACCTATATTCCTTTTACTAAATTAGTAGAAAAATTATCTAAACAAAATCCTGTTATCAATGAATATAAGAGCGATTTGTGGGAGTTAGCTGAATTAAGAAACGCAATAGTTCATTCTCCAGCTGAAGTATTATTAGCTGATGTTACAGATTTTACTGTCGAGTTAATATCAAAAATTACTCAACAAATAATAAATCCACCAACTGCTTATGATATAGCGAGTAAGCCCGTATATTGTTGTCAACTTGATGATTCGTTATTAATCCAGATAAAATTTATGAAAGAAAAAACTTTTACTCATGTTCCTGTTTATGAAGGCGAAAAATTTATAGGTGTTCTTTCAGAAAGTAGCATTTTTAATTGGTTAAGTGACGCAGTTAAAAGAGATTTTTTTATTTTTGATATGAAAGTAAGAGATTTAGGTAAATATCTTGATATTTATAATAGACCTAATGAGTATTTTGAATTTGTTAAAAAAGATGAGAATGCTTTTTTAATAAAACAATGGTTTACTGAAGCTATTAAAGAGCGTAAAAGATTGGGAGCTGTTTTTGTAACTGAAGATGGTACCAAGGAAGGTAAAATGTTAGGAATAATCACCGCTTGGGATATTCCCAGGATTCAATCAAGATAAATAGCTTCACTTTTTATAAATTTTGTGTTTAAAACAACATTCCAACATGGGGCCCGCGAGTAGATGAGCGGGAGGGTGGTGGGCGGGTTGTAGTCTTGAGAATGTTGGAATATTTAAAATTTATATTTTTGGTGGATTTTGGAAATGGTAAAGAAGGGTTTGTTTTTATAAATTGATATTTATTATAATAAAGACATGAAGAAAATTTGGAAATTTTTATTAATTGGGATAATTGTTTTTGTTCTTTTGGCAATTTTTAGCATTTATCAAGAGAAGAAAAAGCCTGTTTTATTAGAACCATCAAGATTAGATGATAATTTTTCAAAAGAATATATTGCTAATGTTCAAAAATGGGGGATTAAAACTATTAATTTAGGAGAAACAAAAAGGATTGTTCAAACAGCTTCTTTCATTAACGAAAATTCTCCTTTTTATTTAACAATTGAAGAATTTAGTGAAGGTCAAAATTTTAATTTGCCAGTTGGAAAATTTGAAACTGGTGAAGAGAATAAAATTATTTATTTAAAAGCAAAACTTGAAAAAAGAGAAGGAGAGTTGGGTCTAATGCGTGATTTAATTAAGTATCGAATTGTTGGCAGAGCTTGTAATCTTGAAAAGAAAATTTGTTATGGAAGTTGGGACAGACAAGATCCAGAAATAGAAAGCATTGAAAAAGAACAAAAGAAAGATTTAA
>CALHAT010000031.1 GCA_937934285.1 Minisyncoccota bacterium
CCCAAAAGATTTTTAGGTTTTTCAACTTGTTTTCGCCGCGAAGCAGGAAGTTATGGTAAAGATGTTCGCGGGATTTTAAGAACCCATCAGTTTGACAAAATTGAAATGTTTAGTTTTACTTTACCTGAAGAATCAGAAAAAGAACATGAATTTCTACTTTCTTTGCAGGAAAAAATTATGCAAGAATTGCAATTGCCTTATCGGGTGGTTTTGATTTGCTCCGGTGACATTGGTTTCACTGATTATAAACAATATGATCTTGAAACCTGGATTCCCTCCCAAAATAAATATCGTGAAACTCATTCTTGTTCGAACACAACCGATTTTCAAGCCCGAGGCATTAATGCTCGCTTTCGTCGAAGAAACGGCAAGGTTGAATATCTTCATATGTTAAACGCTACGGCTTTAGCTATTGGTCGAACTCTAATCGCTATTTTCGAAAATTACCAGAGAAAAAATTACATCGAGATCCCTGAGGTTTTAAAAAAATATTTAGGTTTGGAAAAGATTTATCCTCGCCGATGAAGTATCAATTTTTGCCTCATACCGCTGATATTAAAATAAGAGTGTATGGCACAAATTTAGAAGAAATTATCGGAAACTCTTTAGTAGCTTTAAAAGATTTTCTGGAGCCAAAAACGACCAAACAAAAAATTGAAAAGGAAATTGAAATTGAAGGTAACGGAGTTGATCTTTTAATTAATTTTCTTTCTGAAGTTCTCGCTCAAATTTATATTGAAAAGACAGCTTTTGCTAAATTTAATGGTAAGATTACTGAAAATCAGATTAAAGGCAAAGTAGTTGGTTGTAAGTTTCAAAGTTTAACCAAGGATATCAAAGCTATTACTTATCATCAAGCTAAACTCGAGAAAAAAAACAATAAATTTGTTTTTGAATTTATTATTGATATTTAAAAAATTGGAGTTTGGAAGTTAGTAGTCAGTGATAATTATAAAATGCTACCGTTGTTTATAAATACACCTTCTAACGGCAAAAGGGTTAATGCCTAACGGTTAATTTAGGGTTGGGTCGAAGTAATATAGATTGCTGCTGAAGTTGGAATAATAATATATCGAAGCATAGTCAGGCCACTAGAAAATCCTAAGGAAATAATAGTAGAGGTAGTCTCGCCGGTTATCTTATCGAAGATGATAATTTTCGAAGAACCAACCGGCGGATTAAAAAACCCTACTTCTTGAGGTAGAGTAAAGGTTTCTTTGATCGTCGAAGTTGTTCCTCTAAATAAACGGGCAAGATCTGGGTTTTTTTGATTGTTTATTAGCCATACTCCCCATTTTTCGTTTTCTTCACTTAAAATTGCCTTCTGGCGAGCTAAATTTAGAATATTCAATAAATAGACAGCTGTTTCCTCAACCAAAAAACTGGTTTGAGTTAATTTCGAATACCAATAAATTGAAAAACCAATAATCACGCTAACAAGTATCATCACTATTAAAATTTCTATTAATGTAAAACCATTCATTTTTGGTTATAATAATTATATGTGGCAATTTTATTTCGTCCAAATTTTCCAATTTTTACAATATGATATCTATTTTCCTTTATCTTTTGTTTTTCTTGTAATCTTATCTTCGGTTTATTTTTCGAAAGTTGAAGAAAGCAAAAAGAAAAGAAACCTCTCTTTGGTTTTTGTTTTTACTATAATCTTTTTTATTTTCTGGTCAGCTTTATTGACATTTTGGCAATATCAACTTTGGCGTTCTAATCCTATTTCCCGATATCTTCTTCCGCCTTATCAAAAAATAGATTATTTTTTAAATTACGCTTATTTTCATTTTTGGCGTGATTTTTTTTATCGCCTCTTAGGAAGTGTTTTGCTTTTATTTTTAATTAATTTCTTAAATTTTATTTTTAAAAGAGATATTTTCTACGACGAAGAAAAAATTTTAATTCCTATTTTAGGCTTATTTGTCTTTTTTCCTTATAATTTAATCTTAGTCTTTACAGGTTTTTTTATGTTATTATTAATTATAATTTTTAATTTTTTTAAGAAAAAAAATAGTTTGAATGAACGTTTTTCTTTTAAAAATTACTGGTTATTTTTAGCCTGGCTTATGTTATTATGTGCTCCGTTGATTTTAATAAATTATAAATTTTTACAGTTTAAACCATGATTTTACCTCAAGAGGATATAAAAAAAATTCTTATCAAGAGGGGTCTTATTGATGAAGATTTATGGCAATCAGCTGAATTTGAAGCAAAAAAACTTAATCTCCAACCTATACAAATTCTACTTAATAGAAGAATTATTAATTTAGATATTTTTTATAATATCCTTTCCGAAGAATTAAAAATACCTCGAGTTCAAGTAAGTAGTATCAACATTTCTCCTAGTGTTTTAGCTTTAATCCCTGAAAAAATTGCTTTTGAAAAAAGATTAATACCCTTTGCTTTAGAAGGAGAAATTTTAAAAGTAGCTATGGTCAACCCCTTAGATCTCGAAACAATTAATTTTCTTCAGGAAATTGCTCGTAAAAAAATTGAACCTTATTTAGCTACACCACAGGAAGTTCAATATGCTTTGGTTAATTATCAAAAACTTTACCGCGAAGAATACGAAAGGTTATTACAATCGGACCTCCAATTAGGTGTTACTGAGGCAACCGAAACCAATATTATTCGTCTTTTTAATAATTTATTAGGTTATGCTATTGGAACTAATGCTTCCGATATTCATATTGAAGCTTTAGAAACAGCAACTTTAATTAGATTCAGAATTGATGGAATTTTAAGGGAAATGATGACTTTACCTAAAAATTTTTTAGATCCGCTAATTGCCCGCGTTAAAGTTTTAAGTAATTTACCCTTAGATGAACACTTCCGTCCTCTAGATGGTCGTTTTAAAGCTAAAGTTGGTGATTTTGAATTTGATATCCGCGTCGCTATTATGCCAACAATTTATGGTGAAAAAGCAGTTCTAAGAATTTTAGCTAGTGCGATTAAGCCAACTTCTTTAGGAGAATTGGGGATTGATGAAGAAATTCAACAAAAAATTGAATCAGCCATCAGAAAAACATTTGGAATGATCCTGGTAACCGGACCAACTGGCTCCGGTAAAACAACTACGCTTTACACTATTATTAATATTTTAAATAACCCAGAGGTTAATATTGTCACCATTGAGGATCCAATTGAATATGCTATCCCTCGGATTAACCAAACCCAAGTCAATCCCAAGGTTGGTTTGAATTTTGCTGTTGGTTTAAGAGCTTTTTTGAGACAAGACCCAAATATTATTATGGTTGGCGAAATTAGAGATTCAGAAACAGCTGAAGTAGCTACTCATGCGGCTTTAACTGGTCATTTGGTTCTTTCAACTTTACATACTAATGACGCACCAACAGCTATTCCTCGACTTATTGAATTGGGCGTTCCACATTATTTAGTTGCCGACAGTTTAATTTTAGTTATTGCTCAAAGGTTAGTCAGGAAAATTTGTACTAATTGTATTGTTTCAGCTCCAATTACTGAAGCTCAAAAAAAAATAATTATCGAACAGCTTCATAGTTTGGGAATTTATGAAGAAGAAATTAAAAATTATGAGAATAGTTTACCGCAAACAGTTTATCAAGGTAAAGGTTGTCAGTTATGTAGTCAAAGTGGTTATTTGGGTAGGACAGGAATTTTTGAAGTTCTAACTGTTGATGAAGAGTTAAAGTATTTAATTGCCAGTAGAGAATTTACTTTAGAAAAAATTAGAGAAATTATTAGGAAAAAAGGTTACCGAACCATGTTTGAAGATGCCATAAATAAAATCTCTGTCGGAATTACTACCTTGGAAGAGGCTTTAAGAGTTATTAGAGAATAAAATGATTGTCTATCGTTTCAAGGCTTACGATTCTAAAGGCAAAATTCATACTGGGAATTTATTTTTATCAAGTGAAGAAGAGGCTATTTCATTTTTATTAAAAAACGATTTAACTCCTATAGAAATTAAAATTTTACCCCAAACTGCTATTTCATATTTTTTATTTAAACTTTTTTTTAAAATTTCTTTTAAGCAAAAATTATTTCTACTTCAGAATTTTCGATTAATTTTAAAATCGGGTCTTAATTTAAATAGAGGTTTGGAGATTTTAGTTAAAGAAGCGAAAGGAAGTCTAAAAGATTTTTTGTTTTATTTAAATTATAGTTTACAACGAGGTGAGCCATTTTATAAAACTTTTGCTGCCTTCCCTCAAGTTTTTTCTGAAGTTGAGATCGAAACCGTTAAAGCTGGTGAAATTTCTGGTAATTTAATCGAAAATTTAGAAAAATTAATCGAAAATTTAGAACGTCAAAGACAAATTAGAAATGAAATTATTTCTAATATCATTTATCCGGCAATTGTTCTCTTGTTAGCTTTTGGTGTTGTTATTCTTTTAATAACTTTTGTTATGCCCAAAATAAGCATTCTTTTAACCCAATTAACAGAAAAGCCGCCCTTTTTAACAAGAATTCTTATTGCTGTCAGTCAATTTGTTAATCAAAATTTAACTGTAGTTACTCTGGTTTTAATTTTATTCTTTTTCCTTTTGATTTTTGTTCTCGTCTTGAAACAAACCAGAAATTTTCTAATAAAAATTTTGATGAAGATGCCGATTTTCTCTTATCTCTATTTATCTTTAGCCTTAAGCCAAGTTTTGTTTGTTCTCCGATCGCTTTTAGGTTCAGGCCTTTCTTTAACCCAAGCTTTAAGATTAGCAGCTAATTCAACCTTTCATCCGCAAATCAAAGAAGCATTTTTGAATGTTGAAGCTGATATAAGAACTGGGAAAAAATTTGGTGATGCTCTCTTGGCTCAAGAAACTATTCCTGTTTTTTTAGCAAACATTTTAGGTATCGCTAGTGAAACTGGTGGTTTAGAGGAAACTTTAGGAGTAATGGAAAATTTCTATCTTGAAGAATTCCGGACAACTATTAGAAATCTGCTAAATTTACTTCAACCGGTTCTTTTAATTTTTGTCGGTGGCATTGTTGGTTTTGTCGCCATTGCTGTTTTAGTTCCAATTTATCAGCAAATTTCAACACAATTACAATTTCAAGAAGGTCGCGGACAAATCCCCGGTCAATTTTAGATGTCTACAGAAAAAATAAAAATTATTAAAGATTTAAAAATTAATCCTTATCCCGAAACAGTGCCTCCGAAAACTGATATTGGTCTTTTCTTAGCTAATTTTCAAAAATTTTTACAAAATAAAAAGAAAGTTTGGCTAATGGGACGAGTGATGGCTAAAAGAGAACATGGCAAAATTACTTTTCTTAAAATTCAGGATTGGACTTCGTCAATTCAAATCATTCTTAAAGAAGATAAAGTTAGAGACTATCGCCAAGTTTTAAAAATATTAGATAGCGGCGATTTTTTTGCTTTTTATGGTTCTGCCTTTTTGCCGACAACAAAAGAAAAAAGTCTTTTAGCTGAAAAATGGTTTTTAGCTGGCAAATCAATTAAAAATTTTCCTAAGGAGTATTATAAAGTTAAAGATGAAGAGCTTTTAACTCGAGCACCTTATCTGAAAACAATTTTTTATCAAGAAGAGAAGAAGGTTTTTTATTATCGTTTTAAATTAATTGAAGAATTGAGGAAAATTTTATGGGAAGAGGGTTTTCTTGAGGTCGAAACACCAATTTTACAGACTCATTATGGTGGTGCTTTAGCCCGTCCTTTTGTTACTTATCTGGAAGCCTTAAAAGAAAAACTTTATTTGAGAATTGCGCCTGAGATTTATTTGAAGAAAATGTTAGTTGGTGGTTTTGAGAAAATTTTCGAGATCGGTAAAAATTTTAGAAACGAAGGTATCGATAAAGAACACAATCCTGAATTTACAATGTTTGAACTTTATTTTGCTTATCAGGATAGACAGGGTCTTATAGATTTTACTAAAAAAATTTTGCAAAAATTAGTTAAAATTTATAATAGTTGGCAAGGCCGCCGAGACTTAAAAATTGAATATCAAGATAAATTGATTGATTTAGCTAAAAAATGGCAAGTTTATGAATACATTGAGCTTTTTCACAAAGAAACCGGTTTGAATTATTTTGAAGATGATCTTAAGAAATTTATTAATTTAGCTAAAAAAATGCAAATTAAAATTCAACCTAAAATTATAACTCGAGGAAAAATTGCTGACGAACTTTTTAAAAAAATAATTAGACCAAAACTTATCCAACCAACATTTTTAATTAACCACCCCGTTGAGATTTCTCCTTTAGCAAAATTAAATCCCAAAGATCCCAGACTTACTCTAAGATTTCAAGTTTATTTAGCTGGTTTTGAAATTGCTAATGCCTTTGCTGAGTTAAATGATCCTTTTGAACAAAAACAAAGATTTGAAGAAATGGCACGACTTTTAAAAAAGGGCGATATCGAAGCCCATCCTTATGATGAAACATTTATCGAAGCTTTAGAATATGGAATGCCACCGGCTGCTGGACTGGGGATCGGTTTAGATCGTCTTTTAACAATTCTTCTTAATAAAAGGTCGATTCAAGATATAATTTATTTTCCTTTTGTGAGAAGAAAAGAATGAAAAAATGAGGGTTTTTGAGAAAAGACAATTTTGGTTAATGAGCAACTCTTTGTTTACTGATTTAAGAAAAAATTTTTATGAACTATCCTTTAAAGGAGAGAAATTTTCTAATCATCAAAAAACCTTTAAAATTAAGCAATTTTTAAATATCCTGCCACCGGCTGCTGGACTGGGGATTGGTTTAGATCGTCTTTTAACAATTCTTCTTAATAAAAGGTCGATTCAAGATATAATTTATTTTCCTTTTGTGAGAAGAAAAGAATGAAATCTGAAGAAATTAGAAAATTATTTTTAGAATTTTTTGAAAAAAGGGGTCACAAAATTATTCCTTCATCTTCTTTAATTCCTTATGATGACCCTTCGGTTCTTTTAACTACTGCCGGCATGCAACAATTTAAAAAATATTTTACTCGCGAAAAAGATCCTAACCAAGATTTTGGAACACAAAGGACAGCTTCGATTCAAAAATGCTTCCGGACAACTGATATTGAGGAAATTGGCGATGAGAGCCATTTAACTTTTTTTGAAATGTTAGGTAATTTTTCTTTTGGACCGGTTGGCAATGATGATCCAGCAAATTTTGGTCCCGATGGTTATTTTAAAAAATCAGCAATTTATTGGGCTTATGAATTTATTAAAAGTTTGGGCTTAGAAATTGATTATGTAACTGTTTTTGGTGGTCAAGGTGAGGTTCCTTTTGATGAGGAAAGTTATAAGATTTGGCAAGAACTTGGTTTTCCTGAAAATAAAATTTTAAAAAGGGGCAGGGAAGATAATTTTTGGGGTCCAACTGGCGATGAAGGTCCTTGTGGTCCAACCACTGAAATCTATGTTGATAATCTTGAAATTTGGAATTTAGTTTTTAATGAATATTATCAAGATAAAAATGGTAAACTTCAAAAACTTCAATATCCTGGTGTCGATACAGGTATGGGTTTTGAAAGATTAATGAAAGTTTTACAAAAAACACCAACAATTTTTGAAACTGATTTATTTGAAAACTTAAGAAATATTTTAGAAAAGTTAGTTAAAAAAGATGATCAGCGAAGAAAAAGAATTGTTTTCGACCATTTACGGGGAAGTGTTTTTTTGGTTGCTGACGGTCTTTATCCAAGCAATCTTGACCGAGGTTATGTTTTAAGAAGAATTTTAAGGCGATTAACATTGAATTTAAAATTTTTAGAAATTGAATTGATAAATCTAGAAGAATTAATCAAAGCGGTAATTGATAAATATGGACAATTTTATCCTGAATTGAAAAAATTTGATAAAATAAAAAATATGATTTACGAAGAAGTTATAAGTTTTGAGAAAACTCTAGTTTCTGGTTTAAAAGAATTTGAACGAATAATAAAAGGCAACGAAGATGATAATATATTAGGAGAAAAAATTTTTTTTCTTTACACTTCCTATGGTTTACCGGTCGAAATTTCTAAGGAGCTTTTAAGGCAAAAACAAATTAATTGGTCAGAAATGGCAGAAAAAAAATTTAACGAATTATTTAAAAAACATCAACAAATTTCTAAAGGTTAAAAAATGATAAGCAAAATTTATATTTATTTAAAAGGAGAAGAAGAATTAGGAGAAATTATTGAAAAAATCAGGAGTGTTAAAGAAAAAGAAATAATTTTAGTTGTGCCTCAAAATACCAAAGCCTTGTTGCACTCTGTTAATCTGGAGATTCTAAAAAAAGAGCTGGATAACATTGATAAAAAAGTTTATTTCAATACTGATGATGAAAAATTAATCAATTTAGCACGATATCACAAAATATCTTTGTTTTTAACAGAAAGTTTAGAAAAACCGATTATAGATATCCATCCTCCCAAAGCTAAAAAAGAAGAATTTAGAAGAATTACTAGCCCTAAATTTCAGACTAAACTTAAAATTAAATTTAATTTTTGGAATTTTTTGATATATTTAACCAGTTTTATTTTTATTTTGGGGATAGTTTTCCTTTTTTGGTATATTTTTCAAACGAGAGCAGATATTTATATAGATACTGAGAAATTACCAGTAGAGCTTACCGAAGTAATTACCCTAAAAGAAAGTGTATTACAGCCAGACTATGAAAATAAAACTTTACCTGGAAAATTTGTTATTGAATCTGCATTTAAAACCGAAACCGTTTCAACGACTGGTAAAGTTTTTATAGAGGAAAAACCATATTTAAAAGTTATTTTTGTTAATTATTTAGATAAGGAAATACCCATAAAAATCGGAACCCGTCTTCTGTTCCGGGATAATATTTTTAGAACTACTGAAAAAATAATCTTACCTCCAGCTAAAGATCAAAATCCAGGCCAAATAGAAGTAGAAGCCTTATTAGATACTTTAAAGGATGAAAATTTGAAAATACCTAAAGATACTAATTTAAGGATAATTAAATTGGAAAACATAAAAATGGAAGATGGCCGATATTGGACAGATGTGATTAAAGCTAAAGTAGCCGAGGATTACGATATCAATGTATATAAATCTACCGCCTCTGTCACTTCCCAAGATATTACTAATGTTCAACTTTCCCTGGATAATTCCTTAAAATCTATAATAAAAGCAAATCTGTCTCTTAAATATCCTGATAGTTTTTATTATTTTGATCCCTCATTGGTAAAGATTGAAATTCAGAATATTTCCCATCAAATTGGTGACAAAAGCAATCAAATCTCAGCTGTAGGTAAAGCAACCTACGAAACAATTATAACTTCTAAGAAAGAATTTGATGATTTTGTAAAAAATTTAATTAATAAGAAAATCTTAAACGAAAAACAAAATTTAATTATTAAAGATTTTAAATACGAAAAAATCGATCTTATTGATATCGATTCTCGTAATAAAGCTATGATTTTAGGAATTTCCGCTAAGGCGGTTCTTATTCCTGATTTAACTCCCGAAGCTCTAAAAGATAAAATTAAGGGCAAAAGCTTAACCTGGGTTCAAGATTATTTTTCACAATTTGAAGGTGTGACCAAAGTGAGAATAAAAATTTTTCCTCAGTGGAAAGAAAATTTGCCTAATGATCTTAAAAGAATAAAAATCGTTATTCAATAATAAAGGTCATTCTAAAAAAACAAGATAAAGAATGCAACAAATAAATTGGCAAAAAATTCTTAAGGCTACTATACTAGTTGGCATTCTTATAATAATTATTACTCTAGTATCTTATTATTATCAAAATCAAAATCAAATTAAAATTACTAAAACCCAACAAAAAACCTCACCGACTTCAACTGTACCTGGCTTTCCACCCGGTTTTACTTTAGAAGAATTAAAGAAAATTAAAGTTCCTGAAAAAGGAGAAAAAATTCAAGAAGGCGTTGCTATTCCTTTGGAAACTGTTCCTAGTGCTCCTCAATCATCATCGAAAATAAGAATTTTTGAACTTAAGGGAGAAAAAAATAAGCTCTATCCAAAATCATTTATTGCTTATCAAAATGATATTTTAAATATTAAATTAACTGCCGTTGATAAAGATTACGATTTTCACTTAGAAGGCTATAATTTAGAGATTAAAGCAGCACAAGGAGAAACAAAAACATTCGAATTCCAAGCTCTTAATGTTGGTAAGTATTATTTTTATTGTTCTTTATGTGAGACTAAAGAAAAACCATCCGGAGAAATAATAATTGTTCCTAAATAAATTAATTTCGGCTTTAGCCTTTTTTGTGGTATATTTTAAATAATAAGAAGGTCGATATTTTTTAAAATTGAGACAAAATGGAAAAGCCAGTCTATCAAGAAGTTTTAGAAAAGATTTTGGTCTCCTTAGTTAATAATCCTCAAGATATAAAGGTCCAAAGAATTATCGATGAGATGGGTGTTCTTTTAAAGATTAAGCTCCATCCTCAAGATATGGGACTAATTATCGGTCGTAACGGTGAGCGCATTAAAGCTATTAAGGCAATTATTAAAGCTATTGGCACAAAAAATCACGCCCGAGTTAATATCAAAATCGAAGAGCCAACTCCACTTGATAAAGCCGTAGCTCAAAGATCCGGTACATTAAAAAGTGAAGATATCATCAAAGAACTAAAAGAATGAATCTAAAGAATGTCTAAAGATTACCGTGCTGAACATATTCAGGTTTTAGAGGGAATAGAAGCTGTCCGGCGTCGACCAGGAATGTATATTGGTGGAACCGGCCTTGATGGTTTACATCATTTGATTTGGGAAGTTGTTGCTAATAGTGTTGATGAAGCAATGGCAGGTTATGCCCAAAATATTGAGGTAAAAATTGAAAAAGATAATCGTGTTTTAGTTTCTGATGATGGTCGAGGCATTCCTGTTGATGTTCATCCCAAAACAAAAAAAACAGCTTTGGAAACAGTTCTGACAATGCTGCATGCCGGTGGTAAGTTTGAACAAAAAATTTATAAATCTGCTGGTGGACTTCATGGAGTTGGTATTTCGGTTGTTAATGCTTTGTCAAAATATTTGAAAGCAGTTGTTAAAAGAGACGGTTATGTTTGGACTCAGGAATACAAACAGGGAAGAGCCCAAACTCCTCTTAAAAAAGGCAAAACAACCAAAGAAACAGGAACAACAATTATTTTTGAGCCAGATCCAGAAATTTTCCCGAAAATTGAATTTGAAAGAAAAAAAATTTTAGATTATCTTCGCCATCAAGCTTACCTGACCCCTGGATTAAGAATTAATTTTTTTGATGCCCGTGACAATTTTTCTTATAGTTTTTACTTTGAAAAAGGATTAAAAGCCTTTTTGGAGCATCTTTTATTAAGCAAAAAATCAATTATTAGTGACTATATTTTTATTTCGGATAAAGGCGATAATTTTGAACTTCAGATTGGTTTTACTTATCTTGAATCAACTGAAAATACTGAATATTTCTTTACTAATAATATTTTAAATCCCGAAGGTGGCACTCATCAATCAGGTTTTCGTTCAGCTTTGGTTAAAGTTTTTAATAAAATCGGTAAAGAACTTGGTCTTATTAAAGACAAAGAAGAATCACCAATTAATGGCGATGATGTTCGGGGTGGTTTAATCGCGGTTCTTTCTTTAAAGATTCCCGAACCACAATTTGAAGGTCAAACCAAAGCCAAACTTGGTAATCCTGAAGTTAAAAGCTTGGTTGAAAATATAGCTAGTAAATTTTTAGAGGAATATTTACATAAAAATCCCCATCAAGCTAAAATAATTATTAACCGAGTTTTATTGAACACTCAAGCAAGGAAAGCAGCCAAAGCAGCCCGGGAAGCAATCTTAAAGAAAAGAATCCAAGCCGGTTTAACCTTGTCGGGAAAATTAGCTGATTGTTCTTCGCGCGATCCTCAAAAAAGAGAACTTTTTATTGTTGAAGGTGACTCAGCGGGTGGATCAGCTAAGCAGGGAAGAGACCGGACTTTTCAAGCCGTTCTACCATTAAGGGGGAAAATTTTAAATGTTGAAAAAGCAAGCTTAGAAAAAATTTTAAAATCAAAAGAAATCAAAGATTTATTGGTTGCTTTAGGAACCGGTTTTGGTAAAGATTTCAATTTAGAAAATTTGAGATATTCAAAAATTATTATTGCGACTGATGGCGACACGGATGGTTCTCATATCCGGACGCTTCTCCTAACTCTTTTTTATCGTTATTTGCGGCCAATTATTGAACAGGGTTATCTTTATATTGCTCAACCGCCGCTTTACAAAATTCAAAAAGGCAAAGAAGTTTTTTATGCTTATAATGATGATGAGAAAGAAAAAATTGTTAAAGAATTAAGCAAAGCGCATTATCAAAGCACGATTGATGTTCAAAGATATAAAGGTTTAGGCGAAATGAATCCGGAAGAACTCTGGGAAACAACTTTAAATCCGCAAAAAAGAGTTCTAAAACGAGTAACCTTAGAAGATGCTGAAGAAGCTGATCGTCTTTTCGGTATTTTAATGGGTCAAGAAGTCGAACCTCGAAAAGCATTTATTGAAACTTATGCTCGGGAAGTTAAAAATCTTGATATATGAGAATTGGTTTAGTTTTTTATCATCAGCCCTAATCAGTTTTTTGATTTATCAAAATATATTTTTCGTTTTTCCTCTGGCTCTTTTATTTTGTTGGCAAATTCTAGGCAATTTTTCGAAATCAATTTTTTTCAGTTTTCTCTTCTTACCAACAGCTTTGGCCTTTAAAAATAATTTTTCTTATCCCTTTATTATTGTTTTATTTTTATTTTTTTTAAGTTTTGGTTTTTTAAAGAAAAAACAATTTGTTTTCTGGTTAATTTTCATTTTAATTTTTTTGTCTCTTTTTTATTTAAATTATTTAGAAAAACTTAATTTATTCCTCCTTTTTGTTTTAGCAATTATTAACCTTGGGTCTTTTTCAATTTTCTTTTTAAATCAAGATTTATTTACTACTCTTGTTGCTTCTTTGATCTTTTTCGAAATTCTTTTTCTTTCTCAATTTTTACCCTTCCATTTTTATTTTCGAGCAATTATTTTAATTTTTGTCTTGTTTTTAATAACAAAATTTGGTATAATTAAAAAATGGATCTTATACCAATAGTTATTGAAAAAACTCAATACGGTGAGAGAGCTTATGATATTTATTCCCGGCTTTTGAAGGAAAGGATTATTTTTTTAGGAACGCCGATCAATGATTTGGTGGCTAATAGTGTAATTGCTCAACTTTTATTTTTGGAACATGAAGATCCTACTAAAGATATCAATTTTTATATTCACAGTCCTGGTGGCGATCTTCATTCAGCTTTAGCTATTTACGATACAATGCAATTTATAAAACCGGACATTCAAACAATTGGTATCGGCATTGTTGCTTCAGCAGCCGCTGTTCTTTTGGCTGCAGGAACAAAAGGAAAAAGATTTGCTCTGCCAAACACTGAAATTTTACTTCATCAAGTGATGGCCGGTCCATTAGGTGGTCAAGCTGTTGAAATTGAAATTGCTGCTAAAGAAATTGTTAAACTAAAATATCGAGTTAATAAAATTTTAGCTAAACATACTGGCCAGCCACTTGAAAGAATTGAAAAAGACACTGACCGTGATTTCTGGCTTTCAACCGAAGAAGCTAAGGAATATGGAATTATTGATAAAATTTTAGAAAAAAGAGGATGATTAATTAGCAAGCAGTTCGGTGAGCGAGCTGAAACTGCGAGCTTAAAACTAAGGACTAATGGCCAAGGGCCAGAAACCAACTAAATGCGGGCGTAGTTCAGTCTGGTTAGAACGCCGCCCTGTCACGGCGGAGGTCGCCGGTTCAAATCCGGTCGCCCGCGCCAAGGGGCAGGTAGTTCAGTGGTAGAACGCCGTCCTGATAAGACGGAGGTCGTAGGTTCGATCCC
>CALHAT010000032.1 GCA_937934285.1 Minisyncoccota bacterium
TTGTCTTTAATTATCGACCTTAAAAAATCCCCCTCTAATATACCTGCGGATCGCTTCAAAAATAAAAAATCAAGGAAAAATAAGGAAAAATGAAAAAACTCCACCATTAAAGGGGGACGGTGTTTTTAAGAGAAAAATAAAAATAATGAACCTTCAAAAATGACTTCAGTAGTTGTTTATAAGTGCTTCTCTTAACATTTGTCGCAAGGTGCTTTTACCTTTTTGTGTTTTAAAATATCTTTCCTGTCTTCGAGCATCTCTTTCTGATATATGAGCTTCATAATAAATCAGTTTAAAAGGTCTCCTAGATTTTGTACTTTTTGTCCCTCCGCTTGCGTGATCTTTTAATCTCTTTTTCAAATTAGTAGTAAAACCGATATAAAACTTTTTATCTTTCTGGCTTTGGAGAATGTAGACATAAAACATATTAAGTTATTTAGAGATAAAACCACATAAGGCGTCACTATAGGCTATAAACCACGTAGGGTTCATAGCCCTGCACCCTATGTGGTGCAGGGCTCCGGGGGGAGGATTCGAACCTCCGACATCGCGGTTACACTAACCCTTAAGTTTCCTTAAGGAGTGGACTATCTCATCATCCTGAAATTAATTTCAGAATGCGGGGCGCTTCGTTCTGACAAAATTGCCAGAACTACTCCCATAAAGGGATAGTCTCTACACCTTCCTTGTGTCATTTTTTAGAAAATAACACAAGGCTTGGCACGGTATTACCCTTTCTGGGCTTCACCGTTTTCACCCCGTTTTTCAATCACCCCTTCGGGTGAAAGCTGCATAATGCCGGCATGAATCTCTCTATGACAATTAGCACACAACAATGCGCATTTATTTAATTCTTTTTTTATCTTTTGCCAACTTCTGGTAATTCCTCGAGAAGATAGTCCAAAACTTTTCTTTTCTAAATGGTGAAATTCTAAAGCATTTATACATTTGTTATAACCACATATTATACATCTACCACCTAGATATTTAACAGCCAATTCTTTTAATTTCTTTCTTCTTTTCTTAACAGCATTTATTAAATAATCTCTTCTTTGTTTATAAGTTCTCTTTTCCTTTCGCTTCATTAATTTAAATTATATTTCATGCCGGTAAATTTTACAGCCGCGCGTTCTACCGCTGAACTACCCCGGAATGCAAATTAATTATTTTAGAGAGTACTAAATAATATTATTATATCATACTTTAAAAAAATAAGCATTTAAAAAGAAGTCCGGCAATAAACCGGACTTCCTAAATAAATTAGTGATTTTCGATAATAACTCTAACTTTGCTCCCCCCTTCTTTTACTTGTATTAACTTAACAATCTCCATAATGTGTTTATTATGAAGTCTGATGCACCCCCTTGTTACTCGTCTTCCTATACTTGAAGGATCATTTGTGCCATGAATAAGTACCGGCTCTTTCCAATTTGTCCAGTGTATCTTAAGGGCAGCTGCGCCTAAAGGATTCTGGGGTCCTGGCGGAACCGCTCGAGGTAAACGTCTCCCCTTTTTAAGAAAATCGCGACGAGTTTTTTCTGTCGGATACCATACCGGCTTAATCTGAATTTCTTGGACAATACCCTCCAGCGCGTAAGGATAACTACCGAAAGAAGGACCCGCAACGGGATAACTAAAAACATTGTCCTCCAAATCGATTAGATAAAGCTTCAGCTCTTTAAGACTAACCCTGATTAAAAAGTGCCTCTGATTAGCGTAGGCTATTGAATTGAAAAAAACCGGAAAAATAATCATAAAAAGAATTTTTTTCATATCTATCATCCTCCTTCTTGTTTTAGATTTTGGTTTCTGTTTTAATTTTATTATAATTTAAAATAAAATCATATAAATTAAAAAATGATCAAATTTCTAATTTTAACCATTTTATTTATAATTTTATTACTTCTCTCAATTTTAACTTTTGCTAAAGAATTTATTGATAATTATTTTTCAAAAGAGATTGCTTTTAACCTTAATAATAAAATTGTTTTAAATTTAGAATCACCACAACCAAATTTTGCGCCGAAAATTTTAGAAAGAAGAGTTTTTGAAGTTGATTTAACTGAAAATAAAATTTATTTCTTTGAAAATGGGAGATTAAAAAGAATAATTCCTATTGCTTATCAATCACCTTATGGAGTTTGGTATCAAACGCCGACTGGTTATTTTCGCGTTGGCGTGAAACATAAAAAACACTATTCCTCACTTTTCCCCGTTTATATGTATTATTCAGTGCAAATGTATGAAGATTTTTTTATCCATGAAATTCCTTATTATTTTGATGGACAATTAGTAAATTCTAATTTTACGGGCGGTTGTATCCGCTTAGAAAAAGGTTATTCTGAGGAATTCTTTAATTTAGCTAAACCAGGCGATTTAATAATAAGCTATTTAACATTTGACGATTTAAAAATAAAAAATAATTTTCATCCGCCAGTAAACACTAAAGAATTTTTCATCCGTCAAAGATTTAATAACCCACTAAGAGCACTTTATTCATATTCAAAAAATAGAGAAATAGATTATATCCAACACGCTGGAGTTGATATTGCTCCATTACCTTTCGCTCAAGATTTAAATGTTTATGCTATTTCTGAGGGAAGGATTGTAAAAATTGTTAGAAATGGTGAAGAAGATCATGGTTTGGGAAATACTGTGATTCTGGAAATAGATAAAACGCGAACTAATACGAACTTAAACGAACCAATGCGAACTTCTAAAAATAAAATGCAAATCGATACAGACGATTCACAGGTTTCAAACAAAAAATTATATGTTCTTTATGGGCATTTGGCTGAAATTAATTCAGAAATCAAAGAAGGTGATTTTATAAAAGCTGGACAGGTTTTGGGCAAAGTTGGTGCAACAGGTTATGGTTGTAATTATTGGCGAATTGGCGAAGATGGTTGTGATAAAAATTCAAAATTAGATATTCATTTACATTTAGAAATTAAAACAAAACCAGTTTTAGAAAGTCCAGTAGAAGCAAATTGCAATGTTAATGGTAGATTGGTGAAATGTTATGGTTATGTTCCTCATAATCCTCAAAATTACGGCTATCTTGATCCCTTAATGTTTTTATTTGAAAAAATTCAATAAATTTTCTAATTAGCCCAGATCTGGATGTCTCATTTTCTTATAAACATAAACTTTAAAGCAATAATAAAATGCTATAGCAAATTATTATTGATTCGAAAAAAAATAAAATTAATGTCTACCAAAATTGACGATCGTCCAAATTGGTAGACACAATTTATAATACACTCGAACAGGTTTTGATAAATTCAACAAA
>CALHAT010000033.1 GCA_937934285.1 Minisyncoccota bacterium
TTTGTTATTAGAGATTCTACATTATCTTGTTCAATTAGATTTTTTATTCTGTCCATAACAGTTGCTGATATTTCTTCTATATCTAAATCCGAAATGTCTGTAATTGGTTCTCCAATATAAATTTTAATTCTTTTTTTGCCCGTCAAAAAAGCAAACAGATTTTTTATATCGGTACATTTATAAACATTTATCAAAGCCATCGGGATAATAGGAGACTTAGTCATCTGATGTAGGTATCCAACACCCTTTTTACCCTTTAGTAATTTACCCTCTTTGCTCATTTTACCTTCGGGGAAAATAAAAATCTTACCATTATTATTGAGTATATCTATTGCTGTTTTTAATTTATTTTCTAAACGATCATTTGAACCTCTTAAAACCGGAATGCTTCCGTTTAACCTAACATAAGAAGCTACTATTAATGAAATTGGGAAGAAAGGAGGAGCTTTTAAAAAGTCAAAGTATTCAGCTGCAGCAATAAATCGAATTGGTAATATTTTTGAAAAAGGGTATTTTATTGAACGAAAATATTTCGTAAAAGCCCAAGCTCCAATCGTAGAATCTAAAAAATGAGTATGATTAGCAGCTATTAATAATTGTTTAGACAAATCGATATTATTTAGAGCTTGGGAAGCATTAATTTCGATATGAAAAATAAATTTTGCTACGGGATAGAAAATATAATAGGTGATAATTTGCAAAATTCTCAAAAATAGCGTTATTTTTTTAACATCATATGCCCGATTTAATGTTGGCTTAATATTTTCTTTAATGATTCTGGCCACTTGTTTTTTATCTCCGGTAATGTTTTTTACCATAATTCTTCTTTATTAAACCATCAAATTTCTTTAATATAATTTTCTAACCAAAGGGGGTTCTCTAAAAAACATTTTAATTTATATTTTAAATCGAAATTTTAAAAATGTCAATTTTTAAGGATTTTCTGTAGAACATTAGAAATTAATTTACCATTTTTTTGAAGATAAGCCTTCCCTCTTCACCTATCTTATACTTAGCATTTTCAAATTTAATTTTTAGAATTTCTCGATAACTTTGGTCATCGTCAATTATTAAAATTAGTTTTTTATTTTGTGGTTCTTTGGAGGTCATATTCATTGATAATATTAATCTTCAACTTTCAAAAAAGGAAGGAAAATTAAAATTGCTAAGCTTGTAATTCCAGAAACAATAATAAGTGGTGCTAAACCAATTTTTGCAAAAAGCCAACCACCTAAAGCTTCCGAACCCATCAAGCCAACATTAATCACTGAAGTTATAAAAGCAAAAATACTCCCAGCTAATTTAGGATCAGTTTTTTGAGCAGCAAAAGTTAACATTGTTAAAAAGAAAATCATTCCCAAAGTGCCGGAAACTAAACTATCAATAACTGCTAAAATTTTTGCTAAATATAAATTTTGTTTAATAAAATCAGTTAGATAAATTAATGACCAAAAAGTTAAAAGACCGCCTAAAAGAACAGACCAGAATAATAATTTTTTAAATTTAATGAATTTGGTAAGGTAACTAAAAACTCCAGCACCAAAAGCTGATCCAATTGCTCCTAAAGAAGCTAAGGTTCCAAGAAATATTTTAGAAAATTTTAAAGTATCAACTTGATAATAAAACATTGGTGCACCAAAAGAAGGTGAAAATCTCCATAAAAATAAAAATAGATTAACTAAAAGAAATTCTTTAGTTAAAACAGCACTTTTGAAGTTCTCTTTAAATTCTTTAAATCTTAAAACAGGTTCTTCTTCAGTTTTTCTTAAAAGAATTAAAGCAATTAAAGCAACAATCAAGGGAAATAAAATTGCAATACCAAAAGTTGTCTGAGCTCTCAATTTTTCAGCAGCTAAACCACCAGCAAATCCTGTAATTATTTGAGCAATGGAAACAGCTAACCATTGAACTGACTGAAATTCAGCTAATCTTTTTTCTTTTTTACCAGTTTCAATCATTAAAGCATCAGTAACAACATCTTGAAAAGCATAAGCAAAAGAAGAAATTGTTAAAATTATTAAAAGAAACAAAACTGTATAATTTTGAGTTAAAGATAAACTGAGCCAACAGAGAGCTGCTAACAAACTTGTTAAAATTAAATAACTTCTTCTTTTGCTGCCAAAAATAGAAATTAAGTCAGAAATTAGCCCCCATAATGGTTTAATTGCCCAGCCCAAAATTGTAATTGCACTAAAATAAGCAAGCTGGGTGGCAGTAAGTTTTAAAGTTTCTTTGAGTAAGAAATTTAAAGTTAAATTAGGTAAAGACGAAAGACCATTGGGTGAGAAAAAATAAACTAAAGCAAAAATTATTAAATATTTAAATCTTTGAATCATTATTTATAATATTATACTATGAAAAAATATGGAGTCGTTGGGTTTGGGGTTTCGGGAAAAGCTTTAATTTCTGTTTTATTAAAATTGGGTTTTCAGCCAGTTGTTTTTGAATTGAAAAATAAAGAAAATTTTGACCAGAAAGAAATTGAAAATTTTGAAAAAGAAGGTGTTGAATTTGTTTTTAATTACTCAGCTGAAGATTTTAAAAAAGTTGATTTAGTTATTTTATCTTCAGGAGTCAAACACGATTTTTTTACTGAAAATAAAATAAATTTTCTTTCTGAGTTAGATTTTGTTTGTTCTTTTCTTGAGGGTAAAGATTATATCTTTATTACTGGAACAAAAGGGAAGGGCACAACATCAATTTTTACAAAATTTTTATTTGAAGAACTTGGACTTAAAACTTTTTTAGGAGGCAATATTGGCGAAAGTGAATATTCTAAACCAGCAGTTTATGCTATTTTTGAAAAAGCTGCTCTTTATATCTTTGAAACTTCAAGTTTTCAATTAAGATCAAGTTTTCAAGCCAAACCATTAATTTATGCAATTTTGAATTTAGGGATTGATCATCTTGATTGGCACAATTCTTTAGAAGATTATTGGTGGTCAAAATTGAAATTTTTAGAAAGAGCAAAATATTCAATAATTGGACGCGAACTGATGCGAACTATAGCGAACTTATGCGAACCAGTAAATCCGTATCATATCCGCGTAAATCAGCGTCTAATCCGCGTCAATCCGCGTCTAATCATATTTGAAATTTTAAAAACCGTTCCTGGTGAATTTAAAATAAATTTTCCAGGTGAACATAATTTATATGATTTAAGTTTAGCTTATAAAATTTTAGAAATTTATGCTAAAGAGAAAAATTTAAAAATTCCTGGAGATTTACTTTCAAAAGCAGTTAAAAAATTCCCCAAGCAAAAATTTGTTTTGCAATACGGAGGTGAAATTAATGGAATTAAAATTTATAATGACTCAAAATCAACACATTATTTATCTTTAAAAGCAAGTTTGAATTCTTTTGAAAAGCCTGTAATTTTAATTTGCGGAGGACTAACTAAAGGTTTTGATTTTTCAGAAATTGAAGATGTTATTAAAGAAAAAGTAAAATATGGAATAATTATAGGTAGAGATAGAGAAAAATTAGCAAAATCTTTTGAGGCCGGGAAAAGATTTTTAGCTGAAAGTTTAGAAGAAGCCATTAATAAAGCTTTAGAAATTGCTCAGACTGGCGACATAATTTTATTTTCTCCTGGCTGTGCTTCCTTTGATATGTTTCAAAACGCTACACAAAGGGGCGAAATTTTTTCAAAACTAATCAATGAAATATCAAAATTTAGAAATAATTAGATTAAACCACGCTGCTTTTAAAATTAAAAATCAAAAGATAATTTATATTGATCCTTTTCAGATTAGACCAGATGAAAAAGCTGATTTAGTTTTTATCACTCATGAACATTTTGATCATTTTTCACCTGAAGATTTAAAAAAAATTATTGATGAGGAAACATTGATTGTTGCTTGTCGTTTGTGCAATTTATCCCAATATCAAAATGTTAAATTAGTTAGACCCTTTGAAAATTTTGAAGTTGAAAATATAAAAGTTGAAACTCTACCAGCTTATAACTTAAATAAATTTAAAGAGCCAGGAAAAGTTTTTCATCCCAAAGAAAATGATGGCGTTGGTTATGTTTTAGAAATTGAAGGAGTTCGAATTTATCATGCTGGTGATACTGATAATATTCCAGAAATGGCAAATTTAAAAGATATTGATATAGCCCTCCTTCCTGTTTCCGGAACTTATGTGATGACCGCTGAAGAAGCAGTTGCAGCCGTTAAAGTTATCAAACCAAAATTAGCTATTCCCATGCACTACGGAACAATTGTTGGCACCAACGAAGATGCTAAAAAATTTAAAGAATCATCGCCTTTTCCTGTTGAAATAATTTAAAAATGAAAATTTATATTGGAACCTCAGGATGGCAGTATTATCACTGGTATAATAAGTTTTATCCCGAAAATTTAAAGTCAAAAGATTTTTTAAGTTTTTATTCTCAGCATTTTAAAACCGTTGAGGTTAATACCAGCTTTTATCATTTTACTAAAAGATCAACTTTTGAAAAATGGCTAAAAGAAGTTCCCGATGATTTTTTATTTTCTATTAAACTTCACCGCCTTTTTACTCATTTTCGAAGGTTAAAATTGAAGACGCGGATTAACACGGATAAGACACGGATTAACGCTGATAAGATGCGGATGGGCGCGGATGAAAAAGTAAAAGACGATCTTACTCTTTTAAAAGAGACAATTGAAAGTTACAAAGTACTTGGTAAAAATTTAGGAGTAATTTTAATTCAATTACCTCCAGGACTTAGAAAAGATACAAATTTATTAAAAAATTTTTTAAAAATATTAAAAAATGTTAGTTCGCAAAGATTCGCGGTTAATGAAAATAAGGTTCGCATAAGTTTGCGAAAATTTCCAAGATTTGCCATTGAATTTCGTCATAAATCCTGGCTTGATAAAGAAGTTTATAAAATTTTAAAACAAAATAAAATTGCTTTTGTTATTTCTGATTCGCCAAGATGGCCAACTGAAATAGTCAAAACAACTGATTTTGTTTATGCTCGTTTTCATGGCAAACCAAAACTTTTTGCTTCAAAATATTCAAAAGAAGAACTAAAAGATTATGCTGAAAAGATAAAAAAACTAAAACCAAAAACTTTGTTTGCTTATTTTAATAATGACTTTGAGGGCTATGCTGTTGAAAATGCTAAAGGATTTAAAGAATATTTTTAAGAAGATTCAGCAGATTCTTCTGGTATTTTTTTAGGTACCCACTGATATTTGTCAGAGAAATTTATAATATTTCTTAAATAATCATCTATGTGTGTAGTCATTTTGGGATCAATTTCTTCTTTTATTTCTTTTAATACTGGATAAATTAATTCGCTAACGATCCTAAGAAGATTTATTGCAGCATTTTCTACATTATGAGGATAATTTAATTCTTGGATAAACTTATCTAAGGTATTATAAGGCAATTTTTTCCAGCCTAAATCTCTTTTTAATTTATTAATTTCATTAATTTGTTTTTCTGTTGCTATTTTTGTAAGCGCTATTTCTATGTCCGTGTTTAATAATTGCCATAATTTAGAAAGAGAAATTCTTTCTTTTGGTTTTTTTTGAAAAGGCTTTTCCGTTTCCATTTTGGTTTATTTTACCATAGATTTTAAAAGCTTGTCAATTAACTTATCAACGATTTCTTTTTGATAATTGACCAATTTTTGCCGAGCTATTTTTAGGTCAAAATAACTCGCTTTATTAACCTCGGGTACTTTTATAATTTTTCCAGACCTGGGTGGCCATTCAATTTCGATTAAATTACTTTTAATTTCAAAATCATCACCAAAATCTTTTTCTAAAACAAAAATATATAAAATTTTATTAGAACTTTTAACTTCACCTAAATAATGAATTTTTTTCTTATCTTCTTCGTCAAGTTTCAGTCCTGTTTCTTCTTCAAATTCCCGAATAGCTGTATTTTTTAGTAACGCGAACTCTTGCGAACTAAGACGCGAACCTATGCGAACCTCATTTTCGGACGCGAATTTTTGCGAACTTATATTGTTCGCATTGATTCGCTCTAAGTTCGTATTAGTTCGCGTTACCTCGCCTTTAGGAATACTCCAACTATTTTCATCTTTATTTTGCCAATAAGGACCACCAGGATGAACCAAAAGAACTTCAATTTTACTGTTTTTCTTTCGATAAATTATTAAACCGGATGATTTTTTCATAATTATTTTTAAAATTATATTATATTATAATTAATAAAGAGTCGATTAATTAAAATTATAATTTCACAATGGAACAATTTAGAAAGGAAGATTTAGTTATGAGAAAATGTGCTAAATGCGGAACACAATTTAAAGGAGAACCTACCAGCGAGCCAGTTCTTTGTACAGCTTGCCGAGAAAGTGAGGAAAGAGGGGTTTCGAGAATTTGTAATAATTGTGGTTTTTCTTACAAGGGAGAAAAATGCCCTTATTGTCAAAAACCACCATATAGACCAGAAGATTTTCCTCTATAATAAAATTTTTGTTTAATAAATTATCTGAAATTTTTATACCTTTTAAGCATTTTTAAAATCAAAATAGATGATAATTTTATTCTTGGTTTAAAGTTGAAATTTTTAAACCGATGAATATTTATGCGATTTTGCATAATACAAGAAGTGCTCATAATGTTGGCGCAATTTTTCGAACTGCTGATGCTGCTCAAATTGAAAAATTATATTTAACTGGCTATACTCCAACTCCCAAAACAAATCCTCAAGAAATTCATAAAACTGCTTTAGGAGCTGAAAATTCTGTTGAATGGGAGAAATATAAAAATATTAGCTATCTTTTGAAAAAATTAAAACAACAAAAAATTCAAATAGTAGCTGTTGAACAATATTTCAAGAGTATACCTTATTATAAATTTAAACCAGTAAAAGATATAGCTGTTGTCTTCGGCAATGAGATTCGCGGTTTAAATAAAAAAATTTTAGAAAAAGCTGACTATATTTTAGAAATCCCAATGCTTGGTAAAAAAGAATCTTTAAATGTTGCCGTTGCTTT
>CALHAT010000034.1 GCA_937934285.1 Minisyncoccota bacterium
GTTTTTGAATTTGGTAAAAAAAATATAGAAAAATATAATTTTATAGAGAAGGGAAGAGTTGAAGTTTTTTTAGGCGACGGTTCTAAAGGATTGCCTGATAAAGCTCCCTTTGACAGAATTTTAGTCAGCGCGGCAGCTAAAAAAATTCCTCAACCTTTAATAGACCAACTTAAAGATAAAGGCATTTTAGTTATTCCTGATTCAGAAGGAATTTATAAAATTAAAAAAATTAATGATAAAATTGAAAAAGAATATTATTATGGTTTTGCTTTTGTTCCGTTAGTAGCCACGGATGAACGCGGATAAATTCAGGCCACTGATTAACGCGGATATACAATGATAACTTTTGCACAAATAGCAATTGTTTTTATCTTTGCCTTTTTAGTTGCTTTAATTTTTAGGATTTTGAAACAGCCCTTAATTATTAGTTATATTTTTACTGGACTTATTTTAAGCAATCTTTTTTTAAAATTACCAGAAACAAAAAATCTAATTTCCCTTTTTAGTGAACTTGGGGTTGCTTTTTTGCTTTTTGTTGTTGGTTTAGAGCTTAAATTAAAAACATTAAGAGAAATAAGCACCCCGGCAATTATTATCGGAGTACTGCAAGAATTTTTAACAATCTTGGCTGGTTTTTTTGTTGCTAAATTGATTGGTTTTGCGACTTTGCCAGCTCTTTATTTAGGTGCAGCTCTTTCTTTTAGTAGTACAATTATTATGATCAAATTAATCACTGATAAAGGAGATTTAGAAAAACTTTATGGAAAATTGGCTATTGGGTTCTTAATTGTTCAAGATTTAATAACAATTTTGATTTTATTCTTTTTACCCATTTTGTCTCAAAGCAATCTATTTTTCGATCCTTTAAAAATTATTTTTAGTATTTTTTTACTTTTCTTTATCCCTCTTTTCTCAATTAAAATCTTTCCTAAAATTGAAAATTTTTTAGCTAAATCAGAAGAATTTCTTTTTCTTTTCTCAATTGCTTTTGGTTTGGGAATTGGTTCCTTATTTAAATATTTAGGATTTGGTTTAGAAGCTGGAGCATTAATTGCTGGTGTTAGTTTATCAAATTTAGCTTCCAGTCCAGAAATTACTTCCAAATTAAAACCGTTGCGAGATTTCTTTTTAATTTTATTTTTTGTTTTTATTGGTTCTGAAATTTTTATTTCCAGTTTTGATGAGTTTTTACCTCAGGCATTGATTTTATCACTTTTTGTTCTTATTGGCAATCCTTTAATTATGCTTTTAATTTTAGGTCCCCTAGGGTTTAAAAGCAAAACAAGCTTTCTTTTAGGTTTAACTTCAGCACAAATAAGTGAATTTTCTTTTATATTGATAAATTTAGGCATTAAATTAGGTCATTTAGATCAAGAAATTTTATCTTTAACAGCTTTAATTGGTTTAATTACAATTTTTATTTCAACTTATCTATTCGTTTATGCTGAAAAAATCTATTCAATCTTAAAACCAGCTTTAAAAATTTTTGAAAGAAAGAAAACGATAAAAGAAAAAGAAGCTGAAAAATTTTACGAAATAATTCTTTTTGGTTGTGACCGAATTGGCTCTTACTTTTTAGAAATTTTTAAAAATTTAGCAGGGCAGTTTTTAGTTATTGATTATAATTTCGCAAAAGTTAAACAGTTAGAAAAAGAAAATTACAATGTTTTATATGGAGATGCAAGTGAAGTTGAGTTTTTAAATGAATTAAATTTTGATAAAGCAAAATTGATTATTTCAACTATTCCTGACTATGAAACAAATCTTTTAATTTTAAAAGAATATAAAACAAGAAATCCTTTGGGAATATTTGTAGCTACTGCTTATAAAATTGAAGATGCTTTAGACCTTTATAATCAAGATACTGATTATATAATAATGCCTCATTTTTTAGGGGGAAAATATGCGAGTGAAATTGTTGAAGATTTTGTTTATGATAAAGCAAGATATTTAAAACTAAAAGACGAACATCTTAAAGATCTCAAAGAAAAAATTAATAAAGGTTATAAACATCCTAAAGCTAAAACATGATATAATTTATTTAAAGGAGGGGTGGCCGAGTGGTTAAGGCGAGGTCCTGCTAAGACCTGTCCTGCTTAAACAGGACTCGTGGGTTCGAATCCCACCCCCTCCGCTAATTCGATAAAATCCAATTTTGCCCGTCTGCTATGCTTGCTTCGCGGGCGAGCCGGTGAGAAAATTTATTACTTGATTTTGTTTTAGAAATTTCATATACAAATCATAATATGAAAATTTTGTTGTTGCATATTAAGTATAATAAATTTACGACAATGTTAAAAAATATTTCAATAATTGCCAAAAATATAAAGAAATTTAAAGACAAGAAAGGTATTTCTCAAGACAAGTTATCAAAACTTGCGTTAGTATTGACGATTTAATAAAAAAATAAATATGCAAGCTAAAGTTAAAAAAACAATTAAAGATTTACCGAAAGTTGAAAGGCCAAGGGAGAAGCTAATGCAGTATGGGCCAGAAAAACTTTCTAATTCTGAACTTTTAGCCATTCTTTTACGCTCCGGCAAAAAAGGCGAGAATGTTATTGAATTGGCAAACAAAATTTTAAAAAGATTCAGCAAAGATGAACTGCCAAATTTAACTTTTAACGATTTAAAAAATTATTCTGGTTTAGGCCCGGCTAAAGCCTGCGAAATAATTGCTTGTTTTGAGCTTGGAAAAAGATTACTCAAAGATAAAAAGGCGGAAATTTACTTAACACCAAGAGAAATATGGGAAGAATTAAAAGATTTGCGAGACCACAAAAAAGAACATTTTGTTATTTTTTATCTTGATAGCAGAAACCAAGAAATTAAAAGAGAAATTATCTCTGTTGGCTCGCTTAATGCTAATTTAGTCCACCCCAGAGAAGTATTTGAGCCAGCAGTTAGGAATTTAGCTGCTCAAATAATTTTAGCGCACAATCACCCATCAGGTGATCCCGAACCCTCAGAGGACGATTTAGAAATAACAAAAAGATTAGCAGAAGCTGGTAAAATTTTAGGGATTGAGGTTATTGACCACATTATCATTACCAAAACAGGATTTATAAGTTTTAAAGAGAGGAGTTTACTATGAGTAAAACAAATTATAAACCAATAAAGGAAAAAATTATCAGTGGAGAAAAAACATCGTTAGTTAAATTTGGCGAAGAAAGAGGTTACATTTCAATTAGTCGCGATGGTTCAAAAATTACTTATCTTGCCCAAGGATATACTGATAATTTTTTAGATCCAGAAGAACAAGTTAGAGCAGAACTTTATATAGATTTAATTGAAAAATATAAATACAAACCAAACAAAATTAATATAGAAAAATACCGAAAAATTGGGCATCCTCATAAAAAGACAGATATTAAAATAGATATTGTTGTTAATGATAACAATAATAATCCATTT
>CALHAT010000035.1 GCA_937934285.1 Minisyncoccota bacterium
GACATTCCCAATCACCAAGTCTCATTGTTCCACCATATAATTTTTCTTTTAATAATTTCTTTTGTTCTTCTAAAATATCTATTACTGGATATTTTGTTTGGGGATTAATTTCAGTTGTCTGAGCTCCTTTCAACCCACAAACATTTCGAGCAAATTCAACAATCATCAGTTGCAATCCATAACACAAACCAAAGCAAGGAATTTTATTTTCTCGACAAAACTTAATCGCTAAAATTTTTCCTTCAACTCCTCGAGAGCCAAAACCCCCGGGGATAATAATACCATTGTAATTTTTCAATTCTTCTAATTTACTTTTATCTTGTTCATATTCTTCAGAATTTAACCAAACAATTTTTGACTTATATCCCAAGTGCCAACTCGCATGTTTAATAGCTTCAATAACTGAAATATAAGCATCACTTAAAACAAAATCTCCAGTTTTAAAATATTTGCCAACAATTCCAATTTTTATTTCTTTATTTAAATTTTCTACTTTTTGAATTTCCTTTGACCAAATTTTTTTATTGCCTCCGTTCTTTTTTCGTGGTTTTAAACCAAGTTTTTTCAAAATTTTTTCTCCCATCTTGTCTTTTTCAAAATTTAAAGGAATTTTATAAATTAATTTTTCATCTGGAGCTGAAATTATATCTTCGGGATTTAAATTACAATTAAAAGAAATTTTTTCTTTTCTTGGTTGATCTAAAGATTTAAAAGCTCGAGCTAAAATAAAATCAGGATGGAGACCTGCTGAATTTAAAGTTCGAATTGAATATTGGGTTGGCTTGGTTTTTAGTTCCATTCCCTCGCCTTGATAAGGTAAATAACTTACTAAAACTAAAATGACATCTTTGGGGAATTTCTGTTTTAAAATTCTCGCTGCTTCTAAAAATAAAAGATTTTGATATTCACCAATTGTACCGCCAATTTCAGTAATTACAATATCAGCTTTCGTTAATTTCTGAGCTTGATTTATTTTTTCAATAACTTCTAAAGGAACATGAGGAACAACTTCAACACATTTACCATTAAAATGCAAACCCCTTTCTTTTTGAATTAAGGATAAATAAACACTTCCGGTCGTCATATAGTTTTCTTTAGTTAGTTCTTTGTTTAAAAACCTTTCATAATGCCCCATATCTTGATCACATTCAGTTCCGTCTTTTAAAACAAAAATTTCACCATGTTCAACAGGATTCATTGTCCCAGCATCAACATTAACATAAGGATCAATTTTCAGACAAGTAGCTCGATATCCATACCATTCTAAAATTCGAGCAATTGAAGCAACTGCCACACCTTTCCCTACCCCAGAAATTACACCTCCGCAAACAAAAATATATTTTGGCATTATTAAAATTTACCTTACAATCTGTGGGCTACAAAGATTATTAACGCACTTTATTCTAATATTACCAGCAAAACCAGTGCAAAAATCTGGACACTGCTTTGAAGTATCAATAAAATTTTTATTACCAAAAGAACATTTTCCTGTTTCTTTATCTACTCCACAAGCACAATCGAAATCGGTTTGACAAAAAAGCTTTGAAACTTCTGAGGGTAAATTTGAAGGCAACTGAGGAAAACCACCCCAAGATTCTCCATCACAAACTTTAAGATCTTCATTAGTAAAATTAGGTAAACCACCATCCATACCAAAGTTAGTTAAGGCAATTAAACGACTAACTCCTTCAAGAATTTCTTTGTTTAATACCAAATAAGTTGGAACATCCGGAGAAAGCCAAAGATCACGACTTCCGTATGTTCCAATATCTGATTTAAATTTAAATTTAAAAACTTTAATTTTCTTTCCAGATTCCAAAGTTATCTCTTCTTCGCCAACAAAACTCCAGGTTGATAAATCAACTTTATATTCCTCTTCAAAACTTTTTCTATCAAAATATTCGGGTATATTTTCATAACCAGAAATAGCTTCTTTCATACACATCGTTGGCACTCCTTTCATTTTTATTAAGTAATAATTTCCTTTACCATCTTTTTCAAAAAGCACAGCAAAGTATACACCTTCAAATGGTGAATCTTTTAACCCATCCATTTCAATACCATAATATTCTTTTCCTTTAATTGGTAGATAAATAAACTTTACCAAAATCTTTCCTATTTTTCTTTCTTCTGTGTCTCCTTTAAAACTTAATCCATAACCTTCTATTTTATATTCTGCCCAAGCTTCTTTTTTAAATCCGAGACCTTTAATTTTATAAACATTTTCTTCTGTCTTAATTGGAGTTTCCTGAGGCGCTTGATAACCTTCAGAAGGTTGATATTCAGCTTTTTTAGTTTTTCCTTTAAAGAAAACAAAATATCCTCCAATAATTAAAATAATGACGATACCGATAATTAAAGGGAAAATCTTTTTATTCATTATTTTTCACTTTAAACTTTCGACCCTTGTTTTCTTTAATTTTAAACTTATTCTAAATCTTTATGAAAATAAATGGCTTCAATTTCCCTACTATTATATTGTAAAGAATGAATAGTTGGTTTTTGCAAAAAAGAATTATTGCTTACTGCTTTATTTTTGCCAATATAAAAACCGATATGTTTATGACCGTTTTTATTTTCTCCCCAAACTATTATTGCTCCTTTTTTAGGCTTTTCAATTTTATACCAGCCCGATTTTTCTAAATCTTTAATAGTTCCCTCAACAGTTGCATGAACATTTTCAATCATCCCAATTATTTTTAAAATTGTACTTACATAAAAAGCACAACTTAATTTTCCTTTTTGATAAATATCTTTTGATTTATGTCCAATAAAAAAATAAAGAGACTGAAACAATTTTATTCCTAAACTATTTTTAATTAAAACAAAAAGTGATTTTTTCTTATCAATTTGATACATAAAATTTTCTATATTTTTATTTTTTTATCTTAAATTCTTGAATCTTTACTTCTTGAATCTTATCAAAGATGTGCCCCCAGGAGGATTCGAACCTCCAACCAACGGCTTAAGAGGCCGCTGCTCTACCAATTGAGCTATGGGGGCGAACGAAGTGAGAG
>CALHAT010000036.1 GCA_937934285.1 Minisyncoccota bacterium
ACATAAACGAAAATTTAAGGTTGAGGTTTATTTAGATGACAAGAAAATTGGTGAAGGTAAGGGTGATTCTAAGCAAAAAGCTGAATTTGATGCTGCTTTTAAAATTTTAAAAAATTTAAAAATTTAGATAAAATTAAAAAATTGCGAACCAATACGAACTTAAAGCAAACCAATGCGAACAATCAAGATTTGCCTGAGTTTGCGTAAATAATTAAAAATAGTCGAAATTAATCAAAATTTAAACAATGAGAAAGATAATTATTGGTTTAACTATTTTAGGTCTTATTTTTACTTTAGGAGTCGGTTTTAAAAATTTTGCTTTAGGTCAAGAGAATGACGAAGAAAATGAAGTTGAGATTAAAAATGTTGAAAAATTTATGAAAAAGCATATGGAAAAAGTAATAGATGAAATGGGAAGAATTGGCAAAGATATGGGCAAAGCTCTGAGAGTTTGGAGTAAACAGAGTTTTTTTACTTTAACTCCGTCCAATCAAGTCATGGGGGGTGGGACTTTAGAAAATGTCACTACCACAGGATTTACTCTCAATAGTAATGGTTTTAGGACAAATTGGATTATGGCTACTGAAACTAAAATTGTTGGTTCTAATAAAGAGAAGCTTAACTTAGCTGCTCTTCAACCAGATAATCCGGTTAGAGTTAAAGGAAGATGGAACGGTCAAAATTTTGTTGCTGAAGTAGTTATTGTTTTTAAAGCTCCAACGGTTCAACCACAATTAGAGCATGTTCAAAATATGCTTATTCAAATAATCAATATGCTTAGAGAAAAAGGTGTTGATGTTACTCCAATTCTTCAAAAATTACAACAAGCAACCCCAAGCCAATAAAATTGGTTATTTAATATAATACTTTTTCTTTAATTCTTCTTCGGTTTGTTTTTCAATTTGTTCAATTTTTTCTTCTCCAGTTAAAGCTAATTCTTTTAGTTTTTCATCAGATAAACCAATTAATTCTTTAGCTCTTTTAAGTAAATATTCTCTTTCATTCTTATTGGGATCATCTAAAACTTCTTCTAATAAAGCTTTTAAAATCCAACCAACTTTTGGTCCTTGGGATACACCCATATTTAAAATATCATAACCGTTTATTTTGAGCATTGTTGGTTTAATAGGCGCTCTTTTAACTTTTTCAATTAAAAATTTTAAATATCTCAATCTATAAGGAACAGCTTTAGGGACACCCGAGCCAATTCGATCTGCTTCTCTTAATTTAAATAAATCTTCTAAATTTTCTTCGCCAACTCGTCGGACAAAACGTCTGACTGCTGAAGGTGTCACCTTTTCTATTTCTAAATAAAACATATGATGACGAACTAAATGAACCACTTTTTTAGTAATGTTTTTAGGAAACCTCAGCCTTTCCAAAATTTTTTTAGTTATTTTACTTCCCAAAATTTCGTGCATATAAAAAGTACAATCAGGTCCTTCACCTTGTTTAGTTAGAGGTTTAGCAATGTCATGTAAAAGAGCTGCGAGACGAATTTCTAAAGGATAATTTTTCCTAACAGCATAATCTAAAGATTTTAAAGAATGAACATAAACATCGTATTTATGATGTTTATTTTGGCTAACGCCATAACATCTTTCTAATTCAGGCAAAATCTCTTTTAGAAGTCCGCTTTTTCTTAAAAGCTCAATTCCTAAAACAGCATTTTTATTCATAATAATTCTTGTAAATTCATCTCTAACCCTTTCATTGGAAATATATTGAATTAATTCAGCATTTTTTTGAATGCCTTGAAAAGTTTTTGGTTCAATTTCAAATTCAAGTTCACAAGCCAAACGAATAGCTCTTATCATTCTTAAAGCATCTTCATGAAAACGTTCTTCAGGTTTACCAACAGTTCTGATGATTTTATTTTGAAGATCCTTGAGCCCATTAAAAAAATCAATAATCTCACCTTGAGAATTTAAAGCCAAAGCATTGATGGTAAAATCTCTTCTTTTTAAATCTTCTTCTAATTTATCAGTAAATTTAATTTCATCAGGTCTTCGCAAATCAGAATACTTTCCCTCAATTCTAAAAGTAGTTATTTCAATAACTTTCAGAGTTTCATCTTCAGAACCTGTTTTAACACCCACAGTTCCAAATCTATTTTCATAAAAAGATTGGGAAGGGAAGAGTTTTAAAATTTCTTCAGGTCGAGCATTAGTTGTTATATCCCAATCTTTGGGTTTTCTTTTTAAAATTAAATCACGAACACAACCACCGACAAGATAAGCTTCATAACCACTGTCAATTAATTTCTGCCAGATTATTAAAACTTCAAGGGGTAAATCTATTTCTTTGGCTGATAGGGAAGAGATGTTTATTTTTTTCATTATTCTTGAATCTTCATTCTTGATTCTTGAATCTGTATTTCAGGGAGCGGTGGACGGGATTTGAACCCGCGACTTCCTCCTTGGGAAGGAGGCGTTCTACCACTGAACTACCACCGCCTATGAACGCGAACTAATGCGAACAACAAAAACCGCGAACTTATGCGAAATGATTAAGTTATTTTCTATTATAAATTATATAAAAAATCTTGACAATTTTGAAAATTTTTATTATAAAATTAAATTAATGAAAAAAATAATCGGAACGAATTTTTTCATTGATGTTTATAAAGTGAAAAATGAATTATTAGACGAAAAATTTCTTTTAAAGTTATTAAATGGACTAATAAAACTAACCAAAACAATCCCAGTAGGTAAGCCATTTGTTAAAAAAATTAGCTCTTCTAAATATCCTTATTCAGGCTATTCTATTTTTCAAATCATTCAAGAAAGTCATCTTGCTCTTCACACTTGGCCAGAATATAATTATTTAGCTATCGATATTTTTTCCTGTAAACCAATCCCTGAAAAGAAAATTTTAAATTATCTTAAAAAGAGTTTGAATAAAGAAACTCAATTAAAATTCAAAAAGCATCTTCGAATTTTAATTCTATAAAAAATCTGTATGTTAAAATAAAAGAGGATAGTGGGGTTTAGAATAAATAAGTTCGCAAAATAATTCTTTTACGAACCTAAATATATGCCCGATATTTTTTCTATAAAAAAAGCTTATCTTGTAGGCATTAAGGGTGCTGGAATGACCGCTTTGGCAGAAATTCTCCAAAGTCTAAAAATAGAGGTTGTTGGCTCAGATACAACTGAAAAATTTTTTACTGACAAAGTTTTAAAAAGAAAGCGAATAAAATTTTATGAAGGTTTTAAAAAGGAAAATTTAAAAAAAGAATTGCCAGTTGATTTAGTAATAAGTTCAGTTGCCTACTTACCAATTAGTTCGCAAGACTTCGCGGTTGATAAGAAAGTTTGCATTAGTTCGCGAGAAGGTTCGCAAAAGTTCGCGACTAAAAATAATGTTCGCATAAGTTCGCATCTTATTAACCCGGAAATTAGTTTAGCTCAAAAACTCAATATCCCTATTCTCACCTACCCTCAAGCTTTAGCTCAAATTTTTAATCAATCTTTTGGCATTGCTATCTGTGGTTCTCATGGCAAAAGCTCAACAACTGCTATTTTAGGTAAAGTTTTTCAAGAAGCTAATTTAGATCCAACGGTTTTAGTTGGCTCTGAAGTTATTGAATGGAAAAGTAATGCTTTAATAAGTAAAAATTTTTTAGAAAGAATTAATTTTTTCAAGAAAAATGAAGAAAAATTAAAAAATTTAAATTGGCTTAGAAAAAATTTAAAAAAACTTCCAATCTTTATTATTGAAGCTGATGAATACCGCGAAGCCTTTTTAAATTATTTTCCGAGAATAATTATTATTACCAATATCGATTACGACCATCCTGATTATTTTAAAAATGAAAAAGAATATAAAGATGCTTTTAAAAAATTCATCAAGAATTTACAAGAACCAAAAATTTTAATTGACAGTAGTAAACCAAACCAAAAAGTAAACCCTTTTACCTTCCCTTTACCGGGTTCTCATTGGCAAAAAAATTTAAATTTAATTTATAAGTTAATAAAGATTTTAAAAATTCCTGAAGAAAAATTTTTTAAGGCAATTCAAGCTTATCAAGGACTCAGAAGAAGATTGGAAATTGTTTTTCATAAAGATGACATTTATTTTATTGATGATTATGCCCATCATCCCCGAGAAGTTTTGAGTTTTTATCAAAGCTTAAAAGAAAAATTTCCTGATTACTTTAAATTTTTTATTTTTCAACCCCATACTTTTACACGAACTCATTATCTTTTTAAAGAATTCGAAAAGGTTTTTCGAATCATTAAAAAAGATAAAAATACAAAAATTATCATCTTTAAAACTTTTCCCTCAGCTCGTGAGAAAGATATAATCTTAAAGATTAAAAACTTGAAAAAAGAAATTGATTTGGTAGAAAGATTAAAACTTCTTTATTTTGAAAAGGAGAAAAATTTAATTGAGTTTTTGAAAAGATTTCTGATATCAAAAACAGTAATTAGCACTGTTGGTGCTGGTGACATTTACAAAATTTTAGAAAAATTGAAAGATAAATTATAATTAAGATATGGTGGAGGTTTTTAAACTAAAGCCCGGAGAAAAAAAATTCTTAGAAACTCTTGAAAGGGTTCATAAAGAAAAGCCGGTTTTATATGAGAAAAAACCAGAAGAAAGAATAAAACACACAATTGAAGAAATAAAAAATCAAATTGCTGACTTGCCTGAAATTCAAAGAGAAGAAGAGTTTCACCATAATGTTGAACAATCTCAAATAACCAATGTCGTTGCTCAAGCAATTCAAATTTCTCTTGAAAAAGGTGTCGACGAGGGTTTGAGGTTTATCTATAAAACAAAAAATCCTTATTTAATAGATCTCTTTCACGACCTTTTGGTCGGACACTTTGTTGAACTACTTTTTCAAAATAAATAATGACGGGTAAATTTCTTTATTTTTTTGCTGGATTTATTGGAGCCCTTGGTTTGGTTATAATTTTTTTAGTTATTTATTTTATTAAAAAACATAAAGAAAAGATAAAACTTAATCTTTCTCTTGGTTATTCTCTTTTGCTTATTGAACTGCCTAAATATTTATCTTCACCAACACTTCAAGATCCCAAAATAAAAATCATTGAAGAATTAACAACATTTGAAAATTTCTTAAATTCATTTAGAAAGATAAAAAGTCCAATTATTTTTGAAATTGCTACTCCTCATTATGGTGAAGAAATATTATTTTATGTTGCCGTTCCTCGAAATGAAATTGAATTTTTCCAAAAAACCTTAAGAGGTTTTTGGCCCGGTGCGGAAGCCACGATTGTAAAAGAAGATTATAATATTTTTAATCCCCAAGGTGTCGCTTTAGGTTCAATTGTTGGTCTAAAAAATCATAATTATTTATCTATCAAAACTTATAAATCAATTGCTTTAAGCAATGTTGATCCTTTAGACTCTTTTCTTTCTGCTTTTACTAAACTTAGTAAAGAAGGTGAAGGATTAGCTTATCAAATCGTTTTAGTGCCTGTTTCTGAAAATGAGAATAAAAAGATTTTAAATATTATCAAAAAATTAAAAGAAGGAAAAAAATTAGATGAAGCTTTAGAAAGAGGATTTTTAGGTGATCTCTTTAAAACTTTAAAAGATATTTTGGTACTTCCGTCTGAAGAAGCCAAAAGAAAAGAGGAAGAAGAAAAAACCAAGCTAAAACCAGTTGAAGAAGCAGCGATCAGAAATTTAGAAGAAAAAGCGAGCAAACAACTTTTCCGAGTCAATCTTCGTTTGGTTGTTTCTACTAATGATGAAATTTCTGCTGATCAAATTTTATCTTCCTTAGAAGCTCCATTTCATCAATTTGTGAATCCGGGTTTTAATGAGTTTGCTGTTCAAAGGCAAAGAGGAGATAAATTGAAAAGACTTTTTTATGAATTTTCTTTTAGAATTTTTAATGAAAAACAAAGTATTCTTTTAAATACCGAGGAAATTGCGACTATTTTTCATTTACCGACTTCTTATTCAAAAAATCCTATTATTCATTGGCTTCCAGCAAGATCAGCACCACCGCCTCCAAATTTACCTACTGAAGGAATTATTTTAGGAGAAAGTGTTTATCAAGGAAATAGGGCTTTGGTAAGAATTACCAAAAATGATCGCCGAAGACATATTTATGTTATTGGTCAAACAGGCACAGGAAAAACAACTCTTCTTAAAAATATGGTTCAACAAGACATTCAAAACGGAGACGGCATTTGTTTTCTTGATCCTCATGGCGATGTTGCTGAAGAAATTTTAGGTTTAATTCCTCAAGAAAGATTTACTGATCTTATTTATTTTAATCCGGGAGACACGCGAAGGCCAATCGGACTTAATGTTTTAGAATATTCTCCTGAAAGACCCGAAGATAAAACTTTTATTATTAACACTTTGATTGAAATTATAGATAAAATTTATAATTTACAATTAACAGGTGGGCCAATGTTCGAACAATATTTAAGAAATGCTCTTCTTCTCATTATGGATGATCCCAGTTGGGGTCATACCTTGCTTGATGTTTCTAGAGTTTTTGTTGATGATGATTTTCGTAGTGAGCTTTTAGAAAAATGCCGAAATTATCCAGTTGTTGAATTTTGGAAAAAACAAGCTGAAAGAATAACTTATGGTGAATTTACTTTAGAAAATATGACAACCTGGATTACTTCTAAATTAAATCCTTTTATTACTAATGATTTTGTCAGGCCAATTATTGCTCAGCCAAAATCAGTTTTAAATTTTAGAGAAATTATGGATA
>CALHAT010000037.1 GCA_937934285.1 Minisyncoccota bacterium
TGAGAAAGCCAAGAAGAACAAGAAGTTGAAGTATCAGGAAGAGAAATATAGATTACATTAGAGGAAGCATATTTTAATTCAGTAAAGGTTGGATCATTAACTTTCATTAGAGATATTAATTTATTAATATTATTGAGATCAGTTATTCTTTGAGTATCTCGGGAATTTTGAAAGATTTTGATTGGATTAAGAACAGCTATTAAAATTGATGCTAAAATTGCGATGAGTCCTAAAACTACTAAGAGTTCAATTAGGGTGAAAGAACGCGAATGGTTGTGAATGTCATTCGTGTTCATTTGGATTTGATTATCTGTGCTCATCCGTGTTTTATCCGCGTTATTACGTGTTTTAATTAAATCCGCGGGTATCCGTGTTTTATCCGCGTTTATCAGTGGTGTATGATATTATTATACTTAAAGCCTTAAAAAAAAATCAAGGGTCAAGGGTTGGGAATAAAAAAAACAAGATGTTAGTCGATTCTTTTGATTTCAGCGCCCAAATTTTTTAATTTTTCTTCAATTTTTTCATAACCACGGTCAATTTTTTCAGCTTCATTAATAATTGTCTCTCCTTGAGCTAAAAGTCCAGCAATCAAAAGAGAAATTCCCGCTCTAATATCTAAAGCACGAACCTCTTTACCATATAGAGGTGTTGGTCCGATAACAATCGCACGATGAGGATCTAAAATTTCAACATTAGCACCCATATATTTAAGCTCCTGCAAATAGCCAAATCTGTTTTCATACATCCATTCATGGATTAAAGTTACTCCTTCAGCTTGAGTAGTTAAAACTCCAAATGGCGGCTGGAGATCAGTAGCGAATTTTGGATAAAGTCCTGTCTGAATTTTTTTAACGGCTTTTAACTTTGATGGTTTAACTAAGATACTTGTCTTTCGTATTTCGTAATTTAAACCCATTTCATTTAAAATTGCGAAAGTAGCGTCGAGTTCTTCCGGATTAATATTTTCAATTAAAATCTTGCTTTTAGTTGCTCCGGCTAAGGCTAAAAAACTTCCAGCCTCAATATAATCGGGTGGTACTTTAAAAACAATTTCTTTTTTAATTCTTTTGTCTTTTTTAATCTTCAAAAAAGGAGTCCCAACGCCTTTGATTTTATAACCAGCCATATTTAAAAATTGACCCAAAGCTTGAACATGTGGTTCTAAAGCAACTAAACGAAATTCAATTTCTTTGTTTGAAAAAGCCGAGGCCATTATCAGAGTTTCTGTTGCTGTAACACTTGCTTCTTTAAGAATAATTTTTTGATTTTTAAACTTATTTAATTTACCCTCAATAATCTCGCCATCAGTTTCTATTTGAGCTCCAAGTTCTTTTAGACCATCAAGATGAGTTTCGATAGGTCTAGCGCCAATTACATCACCTCCCGGAAGAAAAGTTTTAATTCTGCCAAATTTAGCGAGCATTGGTCCCAAAAATAAAATTGACGCTCTTAAAACTTTGATTTCAGGAATAAGTAGATCACGATAACCAATATTTTTGGTGTTAATTTCTAAAGTTGAATTTTCAAAAAAAACTGTTGCTCCTAAATGTTCTATAATTTTTATCATCACTTCAACATCTCTGATTCGCGGGACATTTTTAAAAATAATTCTGCCAGTTATCAAAAGGCTTGCAGGAATCAAAGCTAAAATAGCATTTTTAGATCCGGAAACTTTTATTTTACCTTCTAACTTTTTACCTCCTTTAATAACAAATTTACTCATCGATTTTATTTTAACAAAGAGTTAAATTATAATAATTTTAATGATTCTGGTGTTAAATTTTAAAACTTATTTAAAAACAACAAAGGATTATCTAAAAATTGCTAAAGAATTAAAAAAAATAAAAGGGGCTGATTTTTGGTTGGCCCTAAATCCTTATTTTTATTTAAATTTGGTTCAGCAATTTAAAAAAAATTTTAAAGTTGGACTTCAAAGTTTAGGACCTGTTTCCCCAAAACCACAAACTGGTGAACCAGTTTATGATTTTGAGCTTATTAATTTAGCCGATTTTGTTCTCATTGGTCATTCGGAAAGATATCGCCTTGGTGAAAATAAAGAAATTATTAAACAAAAAATAAAAACTTTGCAAGATAAAAATTTAAAACTTTTAATTTTTTTTAGTGAAAATTCTTATCAGCCCAAAGAAAAATTTTCTCAAATTAAAAAAGCAACTCAAAAAAATTTAGAAGATTTTCTTTCGGTTATTAAAAAAGAGAATTATAAAAAAATCTATTTTGTTTATGAACCCTGGTGGGCTATAAGTACTGAAGGTGGTCAAATACCATCAAAAAAATTTTTAGAAGAATTTTTAAACTGGTATAAAGAATTCTTGAATCTTGAATCTGGATTCTCTATTCCTGTTTTCTATGGTGGAAGTTATAATTCAAATTTAGCTGAAATCTATCAAGGACTCAATTTTGACGGTTATGTTTTAGGTAAAGCATCAACTTCAATAAATGAATTACGGCTTATCACAAAAAGAAGCTGAAGAAAGATTAAAAAAGTTTGGGCCTAATATTTATTTACCAAAAAGAAAATTTCCTTGGTTAAGATTTTTAAAAGACCAGGTTTTTAATTATTTTAATATTGCTTTATTTATTGCTGTTTTAATCTCTTATTTTGGTGGTGGTACTAGAATTGAATCTTTACTTATTTTTCTTTTTTTAATTTTAGCTGTTTTAGTTGCCTTATGGAGTGAGTTTAAATTCTATAATCTTTATAATCAATTAATTAAATATCTAAGTAAAAAAATTGCTGTTTTTCGAGATAGTAAACTCAAAATTATTAAAGCTGAAGAGCTTGTCCCCGATGATTTAGTTTATTTAGTTAAGGGCGAAACAGTACCGGCAGATATTGAAATTATTAAAGCAACCAATTTATTAGTTGATGAATCAATTTTAACCGGTGAATCAAAGCCAGTTGAGAAAAAAGAAGGCGAAATTCTTTATTCAGGAACAAAAATTTTCGAAGGCGAGGTTGAGGGAATTGTTAAAGCTACAGGTAAAAAAACAAGATTTGCCAAAATTCAAACTTTAGCTTTAGAAACTGAGAAAATTGGT
>CALHAT010000038.1 GCA_937934285.1 Minisyncoccota bacterium
TAGAATTTTTAGTAATAGGACGGGTTTCAAAAAAAATTAAAAATAAATTCAAAAACATTAAAGGAGTAAATTTTTTAGGGTTTGTTGAAAATCCATATTTGATTTTAAAAAATAGTTTAGCGATTATTTCTCCAGTTAGAATTGGAGCTGGTATTCAGGGAAAAGTAATAGAGGCAATGGCGATTGGTAAAATAGTTATTTCTTATCCCCAAGGCGTTAATGAGTTAGACGGTTTCAAAAATTTGGAGAATATTATAATTTGTAAGAAATATAATTGGGAAGAATGGCTAAAGGCTTTGCAGTTTGTTTTAAATAACAAAGAGAATATTGAAGAAATAGAAGAAAAAGCTAAAGAATTAATTGTTAAACAATTTTCTGTAGAAGTTGTGAGCGAGAAATATTTAAAATTATTTAAAGAATTTATTAATGCGAAAAATTGATTTCTTTTTTAAAAAATTATATATTTTTTTGTTAAAATATTAAAAATGGGGATTCAGGATAGAGATTATTACAAGGAAAAATTAAATGAGATTGAAAGAAGAGACAAGAACAAGACCCACCCCTTATTTATGGTTTTAATAATTATAATAATTTTAGGTCTTGTTTTAAGTTCGTTTATTTTTAGTTTTCGATAAAAATGGCAGGAATCAAAAATGATGAATGGATAAAACATATGGCAAAAAAGCATAAAATAATTGAGCCTTTCGTGGAAAAGCTTGTTCCAAGGGAAAGTTTCCTATGGTCTTTCCAGTTATGGTTATGATTTAAGAGTTGCTAATGAATTTTATATCTTCCATAATGCTTATCCGAATGAAATCATTGATCCTAAAAATGCTAAAGAGAATTATTTTATTAAACATAAAGGTAAGGTTTGCATCATCCCACCAAATTCTTTTGTTTTAGCAAGATCAGTTGAATATTTTCGAATCCCAAGAAATGTTTTGGGAATTGTTTTTGGTAAATCAACTTATGCTCGCTGCGGGATTATTGTTAATGTAACACCTTTAGAAGCTGAGTGGCATGGATATATAACAATTGAAATTTCCAACACTACACCTCTACCAGCAAAAATTTATGCTAACGAAGGAATTGCTCAAGTAATATTTTTAGAGGCTGGTGAACCTTGCAAAGTTTCTTATGCTGACCGTAAGGGAAAATATCAAGCTCAAAGAGGAATAGCTTTGCCAAAAGTAATTAAATAAGGTCGAAATTAAAATAAAATAGTCGCGAATTTTTGCGAACCTCCATCTGTTTACATTCGTATTAAAATAATAATATGAAAAAATTAACATTAACAACTTTGATCAGTTTTTTAATTTTTAGTTTTGCTTTTGCAGAGCCAACTCAAGTCGATGTTAATGTTTTAAGACAAGTTATTGAATTATTACAAAAAGCAATTCAAACAGGCGTTCCCTTAGTAGCAACACCAACTAAGCCATTAACACCAACTACACCATCTGCTATTGAAACAAAAGCCATTCTGCTTCCTAAAGGAGTTTCGCCGGCTGTTCCACTTGAAAAGCCAATAACTCCTGAAGTTATAAGACCAATTTTACCTGATGACGACCGAGAAAACGATGTTATTGTTCAAATAAATAATTTAAGAATAACAAGAATTGCAACTTCAACTCCAAATGCTAAAGCAGTTTTCTTTGCTGTTCGGGATACAAATTGGGGATGTGCAATGTTCGAAAATGACAATTCTCTAACCGGTACACCTTGTATCATAAATTTAAGAAAACCCATTATTGAAAAAGAATTAGCAATTAAAGTAGCTCAGGATACAATTTTGCTTCAAAGAAATAGACAAAGAGCCAAGTTAGAAGATTTTCAGGTTAATGATAAAATCAATGTTTATGGTTTTATGGATAAAGATAATTATGGCATAGAAGGTTTAATTGTGAGAAAGATTAGCGCAAAAATTGTTCCAGTACCATTGCCAGAACCAAAACCAATTTTGTTCTTCCAAAAATCCACAACTTCTTTGCCCATTCCAACAAGTTCTTTTTCTGATCAAAAAATATGTATTCAGGTTATAACTCCAGCTTACAATCCAAATAATCCTCAAGAATGTAAAGAGTTTCCAACTCCTTGTGATATTCCTCCAGGTTGGATAAAAACTAATAAGTGTCTACAATAAACAATAAATCAAAAAATTGAAAGCTAATTATTTTTTTAAGAATTGAGCTTAATAAAGTATTATTTTCAGATCTTTTAAATTTTGTTAAAAATATAAGAGCCGGATTTTTATATAGAATCGGCACCTGTAGGGATTATATTGTTTTGTTTGAGATATAACGAAAGAAAGATCATATTTGAAAGAAGATAAATCAAAACCATGCTTTTAATATCGCTTTCCGCAAATTACTTAGTAGAAATTTTTGATTTTAATCTCAATATTATAAAAAAATTAGCAATAATTTTTAATCCTTAACCATATACATTTGACTAAGAAAAATGGTGTTCCCTTTAGATTTCGGGTATAAATTTTTTTATAAAAAAACCAATAAAGAAGTTTATAATAGCAATAGTAAAGCTAATTGCTAACATTTCTAAAAACCTTTTTTTAAAATTAATCTCTTTAACCGTGCTAATGTAGAAATTAACGAAGGCGATGATAAAAACTGCTAAGATAAGACTAATTATCAAAGGAGTAAATAGTGATTTCAGATCAAAAAGTATATATGGAGAAATTAAAATTAAGACCGTAACAATATAAGCTATTCCTGTTATTATTGCTGATTTTAAAGGATTTTCTTTTTCTTCTTCTTTGGAAGATAAATATTCAGATGCAGCCATTGATAAGGAAGCAGCAAAGCCGGTTATAAAAGCGACAAAACCTATAATTCGAGTATTTTGTAGCGATAAAGTAAGTCCAGCCAAAACCCCGGTTAATTCAACCAAAGAGTCATTTAAACCCAAAATCAACGAACCTGTATATTTAAGTTTTTTGTCCTCAATCATTTTTAAAAGTTCTTTTTCGTGAGTCTGTTCTTGAAGAAAAATATCAGAAAAGTTTGTGTTTTTTTCTTTTAAAGAATTATAAGTTTTAGCAGAAAGTTTTTCGCCCGATTCCATTAATTTTAATCCAAAACTTAAACCAAAAATTTTAGCAAGCAAAACATAGAAATAAACAATTATTTTATTCTCTTTAATGTCTTTTCCTGTTAAACTTTTTAGATATTTATAATGCTTTAACTCATCTTGGGCAATTTTTAGTAAAATTTCTCGATTTGTAGAATTTTTTTCGGCTAATTTACTATAAATGAAATATTCAGTAATTTCATTTTTCTGAATTTTTAAAAATAATTTTTTATAATTTTTCATCTCTATTGAATTAAAAGATAAATCACAGATCCTTAAATAAAATAAATAAAATATGAATAAGGAACGTTAAACATTTTAAGCTAATTTTTACTCTTAAATAATTTTAACATATATTTTAAGTTATAATTTAATTGAAAATTGTAGATATTTAAAACAATGTATTTTTTAGCAGATATTGGCGGAACAAAAACAAGATTAATTTGGTGCGAGTCAGAAAAAGATTTAAAAGATTCAAAGAAATTAAAAATTCTCGCAACTCCTAAAAGTTATAAAGAATTTTTAGAATTATTGAAAAATTTTGTTGACGTAAATCATCTGCGTCAATCTGTGTCTATTCCGCGTGCATCAGCGGTTATTTTTGGATTTGCGGGAATGTTTGATGAGAAAAAAGAGAAATTGATTTATACTCCAAATTTAAGAGATTTTGAAAATAAACCCCTAAAAAGAGATTTAGAAAAAATTTTAAAGTCTAAAGTTATTTTAGAAAATGATGCTGTTTTAGCTGGATTGGGAGAGGGAAAATTTGGGGCAGGGAAGAATTTTGGTATTTTTGGATATATAACTTTATCAACTGGAATTGGGGGCGCAAAGATAATTACAACACTAACAAATACCAACTTTAACGAACTTATGCGAACTAACGAAAGACCGCGAACCGGTGCGAACTATAATAATCGCGAACCTATACGAACTGATATGATGCGAACTAATACGAACAATGAAGACCGCAAACTTATACGAACTGATAGGATGCGAACTAATGTGAACTATAGCGAACTAATGCGAGCAGATGAAGGTTCGCAAAAGTTCGCGGTTGATGATAATGATGTTCGCAATGGTTCGCCTTTAAGTTCGCAAAAGTTCGCGGTAAATTACAATCTTTTCGGTTTTGAACCAGGTCATTCTTTTTTATTAATGAATAATTTTTTATTTGAAGTTGAAGAACTTCTTGGAGGGGAAAACATTAAAAAATTTTTTGGCAAAAGTCCGGAAGATATTAAAAGTAAAAAATTTTGGAATTATTATCATAAGATACTCTCAATTTTCTTGATAAACATTTCAATTTTTTGGTCTGTTGACAAAATAATTTTGGGTGGCGGAATAATAAAAAGTTTAAGTTTTAAGAAATTGATCTTGTTAGTTAATAAACTACATCCTCTACCTATCAAAATAAAAATAATAGAATCTAAACTTGGAGATATGAATGTTTTATATGGAGGATTAGTATTAAAACAATGTTTATAAGAAACACAGGACTAATACAAATAATTGCCAAAAACTATTTATGATTAAATTTTTAATTAACCTCTATTTAGACAGAAAAAATTTTGATTATTATCTTTTTACTAATTAATTTAGAATTTTTA
>CALHAT010000039.1 GCA_937934285.1 Minisyncoccota bacterium
CATGAGTAGTATAACTGCATAAACATACATCAGTTATAACAACAATTTCTGGCAACTCTTTTTTTATAGCCCTTACTGCTCTCTGTACAACACCATTTTCAGAATAAGATTCACTACCAATTTCATCTTTTTTTCGTGGAACGCCAAAAAGTAAAATTGCAACTATACCATTTTTATAGATTTCATTAACTTCTTTTAAAAGATTATCAATTGAAAATCTAAAAATTCCAGGCATTGATTTTATTGGCTGTTTAATATTTTCACCCTCAACTACAAAATATGGCATAACAAAATCAGAAACAGAAAGTTTTGTCTCAGAAAAAAGTTTCCTTAAATTTTCTGATTTTCTTAATTTTCTTAACCTTTTTATACTAAACATATTCCGTCATCTTTTTGTTTTTCATCTTCATAGGATTATTTTCTTTTTTAAAACCTCTTCAAATTCTTTCTTTAACTTCTCGTTATAAAAAGGCAAACCAATAAGTTTATATTGTCCATTTTCAAAATTTAATTCCTGGTCTCTTTCTGTTTCTGCCTTGTTTTCCAGTTCAAGTAAAAATCTCTGTTTCCATCCTTCTTTAGAATTTTCAAACCTGCCGTTACTATCCTTAAATTGATCTCCTTTAGGTTCAATAAAAATCTGGTAAAGGGTGACAGTTTTATTTTTTTTCTTTAAAATCATTATAAAATCAGGCTCAAACGGTCTCCCTTCGTCAAAATCAAATATTTGAAAAAATTTTTCATTCCGGAGAATCGCTATGTCCGAATATTTTTGTCTCAACTTTTCTATAAAGGCATCAATAAACTTTATGAAATTTTGCTCTTCTTCTGTGCCATAGAATACATTATAAGCATACCAATCTTTTTCAGCTAAATTAACATCCTTTAATTTCTTGTTTTCAAGTTCATCAATATCTATTTTTATTTTCTTGTCTTTAAAAACCTGCCGCAATAACCTTGCTTTAAATAAAGTAGTTCCCACAAATTCTGAAGTATTAACTCTTGCTTTTTCCGCTATATTTTTAACCACAAATAAGGCTATCTCTAATTTTTCAGTCGGCGTTAATTTATTCAGTTTATCTTTTGGTCCGGAAACTTCTACTTCAATCCCACCTAAATAATCATTAGATGTAATAAACTCTTTTACTGATTTTATATGAGGGAAATACTTTTTTAATGTCTCAAACTTATAAAACTCAAGTTTATCTAACGCACTCCTAACTATATTTTCCCCAAAATCAGAAAGTTTATACTTTCTCTTGCTCTGTGCCACATCTTTTGTAGTTTTTGTCTCTTTGCCTTCTTCTAAAATAACTTCTTCACTGATTTCTCCAGTTCTCAATGCATATTGGTAATCTTGCTCAATTCTTGCGGCTTTTAAACTAGAAATTTCCATCCTTGGGTTCGGCGTTCTATCATTTATAAAAATTACTCCGTTTCTCCAAAAATCAGTTTTTTTGAAGGACTCCTTGATAAATAGGTCTACCTGAACATGTTTTGCTGGTATAATTCCCATTTCTGTAAGAGCACTTTTTATCTCTTCAATATATTTAGGATTATATGCACTGTGATAATGTAATGTTTCTATGATTCTCAATTCATTTTCAATATCATCATCAAATTTCCTTTTATATTTATCTTGTAAATCATTCAATTGGAATGGCCAGTATCTTGCTCCTCTACCAATAAGTTGGCATTCTCCAATTGTTGTATTGCCTGGTTTATACTTTCCGTTAGCCCATTTCCCATCGCGTGTATCATATAATCGGACAATATCAAATAAATTAAGCACATCCCAACCCTCATTAAGCATATTTACCGCAAAAATTGCTCTAATTTCATTATTTTTGTTCTCCAAAGAATTAAGTTTTAATTGCTTTTCTTCATCAATATTTTCAGAGTCTAAAAGCATAACTTTTTCTTCGGAAAAATCTTCTTGTAGTTCTTTAATTAAATTATCAAAAGTTATGTTTTCTTTTTTAAAATAGTCAAATGCCTTTTCTAAATCTGTCCCCTTACAGCGAGAGTAAATTTCTTCTAAATCGCTGGGACTTAAATTTTTCATCTTTTCCAAAAAATTATTATAATTTTCTTTTGATTCTTTTATACTTTTTGATTTAAAAAGTATCACCGGTTTCAAATGCAATCTGTATTTTTCAGCAATTTTTCTGCGATATTGGCTTAAAATTACTGCCTGCAAAGCTCTATCAATTGGCCCTATATCAGCTTGTAAAACCTCTATTTCCTTTGAGTATTTATCTAAACGAAACTGTTTTAAATCATATTTGAAAATAATTTTGTCTTTATATTTTTCCTTTATATTTTCATTTCCTAAATCAATAGTCGCTGTAAATTCTAACAAAATATTTTTGAAGTTCTTTTCAAAAATTCTTTTTAATATCGTATATTCCCAACTTTTTTCAAGTTCAATTTCTGCTTTGTTGTTCTTTGTAATTGTCTGTAAATGATGTGCCTCATCTGAAATTAAGACAATATCTTTCCCTTCAAAATCTTCTTCTGTCAAAACATTTTCTCTTGGCTGAGTCATTCTAATATGGAGCGCTTGAATAGTAGTGAAAATAATATTTATATCATCAGTATTTACTCCTTCAAAATTTTGAACTTCCCTTACAAAAACTTCCTTATCACCAAATTTAATTTTAGGAGCAAAAAGATATTTCTCAGACAAAGGGTTTAAAAAGTTATCCCTTGTTTTTTCGATAATGTTTACGCTATTTACAAAAAAGATAAAATTACGATAACCTCGTTTATACAAATATAAAATAGTTGCTGCCATTATCAGCGTTTTACCACTTCCAGTTGCCATATGAAAAAGAAGATGAGCTGGAAATTTTCGTTGTTGATATTCAGTAAAATAAAAATCAAACCTACCCAGAGCTTCTTTCTGATATTCCCGCAATTCAAATTTAGGATTAAGATTTTGAACTATTTCCGGGTCAATTCTTGATTTAAAATAATCTTCTCCGTGCGCTTCTTTTAATAAATTAAAAGTTTCGTAAAGCATGGGACTATTCATTTAATTTTATCTCCTCTCCATCTTTAAATAATCTTAACCCTACAATTTTTTGCCAATTCTCCTCTTTGGTTAATGGCTCAGTGGCAACTATTATTGCTTTTTCGTCTGGTTTTTTAATTTTACTCAAATGTAAGTGATATCCGGTATTTTTTAATTTAACTTCTTGAAATGGTGCTTCTCTTTTTACAAAATACAAGGAATCATCACCATAAGCATAAAGATGCTCTCCGTCGGAGAGCAAAAAATTAAATCTACCTATTTTAGCAATCTCTGAAGCTTCATTTTTTAAAATGCTTACTATTTCATATATTGTCTCTTTACCGGAAATTCTTTCTAACAAATAACAAAAGGCGTATTCAGAATCCGTATCACCTTTTGGCTTAAACTTATTTAATTGCCAATTTTTTACTTCTCTAACTGTTCCATTGTGTGCAAAACTCCATTTTCCTATAACAAACGGATGGGTATTTTCATAGCTTTGGCTTCCACAACTTGCTAATCTCACGTGTCCTATAATTATCTTACTTTTGAATTTATAATCTTCTTTTTCAATATCTTCATCTTTCAGTGATTTTTGTTTTTTTATTAATTTAGGAATACCGTTTTCATAAAAAACAAAACCAAAACCATGGGGATTTCTCTTCCCTCTTTCTTTAAATTCTTTCAATGAAAACTGAATATCTACTTTTTTATTTGACGAAATTCCTAAAAGCTGACACATGATTTTATTGGTTATAAAACTCCTTATTTAACTTCTTATCCTCCTCACTAACTCCATACTCCTCATCATCAATTTCGCTGTAATTGATATAAAGATGATTTTTATCTAAACATTCATATAAAAATCT
>CALHAT010000040.1 GCA_937934285.1 Minisyncoccota bacterium
GCTTTATAATGAACTCAAAGAAAAAATTAATAAACTTTATTTAGAAAAAAAAGAAGCTTTAACAAGGGAAGAAATTAAATTTGATTTTGACCATCCGGGATTAGAATTAAAATTAGGCAAACAGCATCTTCTTTCTCAAACAATTAAAGAAATTCAAGATATTTTTATTAGTTTGGGATTTTCTGTTGTTGATTATAATCAAATTGTTGATGAAAAAGAAAATTTCGATTATCTAAATATTCCTAAATATCATCCAGCGAGAGATTTGTGGGACACACTTTGGGTAAAGCCGAATTCAGATTCAAAAAGCAAGATTCAAGAAGCGAGCATTTTATTTAGAACCCATACAACTGCTTTTCAAATTCCTCTTTTTAAAAAAATTAAACCACCCTTAAGAGCGATTATTGCTGGCAAGGTTTTTCGTTATGAAGCTACTGATCGCACTCATGATTTCGAATTCAATCAATTCGATGGCATTTCGGTTGGTGAAAATACTAATTTAGCTAATTTAAGGTATGTGGTTGAAAAATTTTTTGAAAAATTCTATCGAGTTAAAATTCCGGTAAGATTTCGACCCGGCTATTTCCCTTTTGTTGAACCCGGTTTAGAGATTGATATCGGTTGTCAAATCTGTCAGCAAAGGGGTTGTTCAACTTGTAAAAAAACTGGTTGGCTTGAAGTTGCTGGTGCAGGAATGATTCACCCCTATGTTTTTCAGTGTGCTAATGTTGATTATAAAAAGTACCAAGGTTGGGCTTTTGGTTTTGGAATTGAAAGACTGATTATGTTACGCCATGGAATTGACGATATTAGAATTTTACATTCATCGGATTTAAGATTTATTGAGCAGTTTTAAAAAACGCGGATTTACGCGGATAATAAAATGCTAATCGTCGCGAATGAATAAATACAACTAAGTAAAAAATAAATGTTAGGCCAAGAAAAAACAAGAATCATTGATCAACCTATAACCAAAAGTGAATTAAAAAAAATAGCCCAAGAGAGATTTGGAGATTTAGTAAAAACAGTTGTTGATGTTGAAAGAGAAATAATGGCTATTGGTGGCGATCTTCATGCTGATGAGGAATCTATCTTATTAAAAAATGGTTCGTTGCAAGAAAATCTTTGGGGTATTAATATTTATCCGGATCTTTCTCGTGATGAATGGATTGAATTCGATTCAATTATAAATATAAAACCAAATCAAAAGAATATGTCAAGATTTGTAGAAGACGAAAAGATAAGAAGAAAAATTATTGAGATTGTAAATAAATTGATTAAAGATTAAAATTGTCGTCAGTGGAAATTTGCATTTAATAAAATATAAATGGGTGTTGAAAACCTCTCCTTAATTGAACAATTGGCAAATGTAGGAATTGAGATTTATCGAATGAAAAGATGGCAAGGAGAAAATGAAAAATATTTTGAAGCAAGTTTTAAAAGAGCTTTAGATTTACTTTTTAAAATAATTGAATTAAATAAAAACTCTGGGTACGGAACATTAAAAGAACTTACTCGTTTAAAAACACTTTTAATCGATGCTTATTTAGGAGGAAAAGAGCATAATACCAAAATTGAAGATTTATTAAAATATTTTAATTACTTCATCAATCAAGTTAGAAGATAAAATTTTTGGTCAAATGTTATAATAAAAATAATCTATATTTAGTTACAATTTACAAATTATGAAATTTCGGACCAAAGATTTAGAGAAATATTTAAAAAGAAAAGTAGATTGGAAGAAGGTTGCCGAAGAATTAACTTTAAAAAGTTTTGAAAGCAGTTATCAGAATGGAATTTTAGAGGTTGATATTTTGCCAAATCGATATGCTGATGCCAGTTCAATTATTGGAATTTTAAAAGAATTAAAAAGAATTGGGTTGATTAAAAATTTTAAAGAGCCATTAATAAGACTTGTTGGAGTTAAAAAACATCTTTCAAAAATCAAAATAATTAATCAAGCAAGCCAAGCGGCTCCTTATTATTTTGGTAAGGTTATTTTAAATGTTCAAAATAAAAAATCGCCGTTGTGGTTAAAAGAATTTGTTGAATTTTATGGTTTTAATTCAATTAATTTTATGGTTGATTTAGCTAATTTTGTAATGATTGAATATGGTGCACCATTACATATTTTTGATTTGGGTAAAATTGTACCACGGATTAACGCGGATAAGACACAAAAAGATATTTATGTTCGCTTAGCCAGAAAAGGAGAAAAATTTATTTCTCTTGAGAATAAAGAATATATTTTAGAAGGAGGAGAAATTGTGATTGCTGATCAAGAAAAAATTTTAGCTTTAGCAGGAATTAAAGGAGGTAAAGTTGCCGAGGTTGATTTAAAAACCAAAAATATTTTTATTGAAGCTGCTGTCTTTGATCCTCAAAAAATTTATGAGACTTCACGAAGACTTAATTTAAAAACCGAAGCCGGTTTTCGATTTGAAAGAAAGGTAGCACCAATAAGATCTTTATTAGCTTTAGAAAGATTAAGTTCGTTAATTCAAAAAGATTTAGGCGGCCAGGTTTTAGAAGAAATTTTGGGCTATCAATCAGTAAAATCAAAAAGAATAAAATTTAATTTTAATAGAACAGAAAAAATTTCCGGCATCAAAATTGGTCAAAAAGAATTTTCGAAAATCTTAAAACTTTTAGAGATCAAAAAGAACGGTAATTATTTAATTTTACCCGGAGACAGACTTGATTTAAATAGCGAGGAGGACATTATTGAAGAGATTGTTCGTCTTTATGGTTGGAATAAGATAAAAGGAGAATTTGAAATTTCTTTAAATGAGGTTTTTGTTGATGAAAGAATTAAGTTTAATAATTATCTCAGACAGCTTTTAACAAAATTAGGTTATAATGAAGGCTATAATTATAATTTTTACGGTGAAAAAGAAAAAGAATTGGTTGAGAATTTGTTAGGATTTAAGTTAGCTCCTGTTCAAGTTTTAAATCCGATTAGCGAAAATTATCAGTATTTTCAATTAAGCCTTCTCCCTAATTTATTAAAAGCAGTTTATCCTAATCAATTTAACTTTAAAACTATAAGACTTTTTAATATTGAAAAAATAGCCTTTAAGGATAAGAAAATTCAAGAAAAATATAATCTGGGGATAGTTTTCGCTTTTAAAGATTTTTTAGAAATTTTGAAAGAATTAAAGGGGGTTTTGCGGGTTATTTTTGAAGAATTAAAATTAAACTTCGAATTAAAACAAAAAAATAATCTTTTGGCTGAAGTTTTGTCTAATAGAGAGTCAGTTGGGTTTTTCGGTCTTTTTCCTCGGAAATATTTAGAAAGTTTCAAGATTGATTTAGATGTTGGTTTTATTGAATTAAACCTTGACAAACTAATAAAGCAGAAAACAGAAATTAAAAAATTTATTTCTTGGCCAGTTTTTCCAGGAATTTATCGAGATTTATCATTCTATATTGATGAAAAAGTTAGATTTGAACAAGTCAAAAATGAACTGAAGAAATTAAGAATTAATTATTTGACAAAAATAGAATTAGTGGATATTTATTTTCCCCAAGGTAGTCAAAATAAAAAATCTTTCACAATCCGTTTGCATTTTTTCCATCCACAAAGAAGCTTAGAGGAAAAAGAGATTGAGCCTCAACTTTCTAAAGTTCAAGAATTTCTTACTAATAGATTTAAGGTTGAGTTTCGTTAAAAGTTTTTATTTAATTTCAATAACCCCTTCGATTTTACTTTTTATTAATTCTTTTAGTTTTTCAATTTCTTTTTTATCATTAACTTGTAAGACAAAAGAAAGCGAAGCAATATCTCGTTTGACTTTACTTTTATTCGAAAGAATATTAATTTTTCTAGAAGAAATAATATTAGTAATATCTCTTAAAAGTCCAATCCGGTCTTTAGCAATAACTTTTAATTCATATCTAAATTCTTTAATGAAGATATTTTTTTCTTTTTTAAGAAAATCTTTTATTTTTTTTCTAGCTTCAGACGATTTGACGATTTTTAACCAATCAAGAGATGGTTTTCTATTTTTATTGGTAATAATCTCAACAACATCACCGTTATTTAATTTATAATCAAGAGGAACAATGACATTATTAACCCGAGCACCAGCAAAATGATTACCAATTTCAGTATGAATTTTATAAGCAAAATCTAAGGGAGTACTTTCAGCAGGAAGTTCAATAATATCGCCTTTAGGAGTAAAAACATAAATTTTTTCTTTGAAAAAATCAAGAAAATCAGTTTCGTTATTTTTTCTTAATGATTGGATAATTTTTAAATCATCTTCACTGGCAAAAACCAATCTTTCTTTTAAATAATTTTTACTCTGTTTTAAGTCAGCATAAGCAAAATAAGCAGCAGCTCCAAACTCATTATAAAAATGCATCTCTTCAGTTCTAATTTGAAATTCGATAAATTTCTCTTCTGGACCAATAACGGTTGTGTGTAAACTGCGATAACCATTAGGTTTAGGAAACGCAATATAATCATCAAATTCATGAATAAGTGGTTTAAATAAAGAATGAATTATTCCTAAAACAAAATAACACTCTTCAACTGTTTGAACAATTATTCGAAAAGCCAAAAAATCATAAATCTGGTCGAAATCAAAATTTTTTCTTTTTAATTTTTTATAAATACTTGATGGTCTTTTAACTCGGGATTCTATTTTTAAAAGTTGGATCCCCTTGTCCTTAATTTCTTTTTCAACAATTTCTTTTATCTTTTCTAAATATTCTTTACCATTAACTAATCTTTTTTCAGTTTCTTCAATAATCCATTTATATTTTTCAGGTTCTAAAAACTTAAAAGCTAAATCACTTAATTCGCCAGCCCATTCATTCATTCCTAATCTTAGAGCTAAAGGAGCATAAACATCTTCAGTTTCTAAGGCAATTTCTTTTTGTTTTTCTTCGGATAGATATTGAAGAGTTCTCATATTATCTAAACGGTCAGCTAATTTGATAATAGCTACTCTAACATCTTTGCTAATATATAAAATCAATTTTTTTAAATTTTCAGCTTGAATTAAATTTTTCTTTCGATATTTTAAATGGCCGATATTAGTCACACCTTTAACCAAAAAACAGATTTCTTCACCAAATTCATTCTTAAGTATTTTTTCATCTAAGCCCCCATCTTCTAAAGCATCATGTAAAATTCCTGCTGCAATTACCTTAGCATCTAAGCCAATTTCAGCCAAATTAAGAGCAGTTCTTAAGCAATGATTAAGAAAAGGCTCGCCGTTTTTTCTTTTTAAAGGAGCATAGATTTCTTCAGCCCAAAGATAAGCTTTCTCAAGTAGATTTAAATCTTCTGCGGAATAATTATGCCATTTAAGAATGTTTTCTTTAAACTCAAGCCAAGTCATTTCTTAAGACAGATTTTAGGATAAAAATCAAAAAGAATATTGACGAACCGCAAATAACGATGCTAGCACCAAGAGGAAGATTTTTTAAATAGGCAAGAGAAAAACCTAAAAAAACGCTCAGAAGTCCAAAAAAGGCACTGAAGAAGACGAAATCTCTAAATGAAGAAGAAACTAAACTACTGGTGATTGGTGGAAGTATTAAAAAGGCAGTCACCAAAATAATTCCTACAAGTTTGATGCCCAAAATTACACTTATACCTAAAATAATATAAAGAGTAATTTCAAATAATCCGACATTAATTCCTCTTAATTTAGCTTCGACAGGATCAAGAGCTACAAGAAAGAATTTTTTAAACTTAGAAAGAATAATTGATAAAATTACAAGAGAAAAAACAATTGTTAGATAAAGATCAGACTTATCAATAGTTAAAACATTGCCAATTAAAAAATTTAAAAGTTCTGGTTGATAACCAGGTTTTTGAGACATTAAAATAAGACCCAAAGAAAGAGCACTAACAAAAATCAGTCCAATTAGGGCATCGGTATGAATTTTTGTTTTTCTTTCTAAAAAATAAATTAATAAAGCAAAAATTATTGACGAAATTAGAGCAAAAATTAAAATATTTAAGTTTAAAAGAAAACCAATAGCTAAGCCCAAGATTGCTGCATGAGCCAAACCATCACTAAAAAAAGACATTCTTCTCATAAGGATAAAAATACCCAGGATGGCAAAAACAATACTTAAAAAAATACTGACAATTAAAGAATTAAACAAAAAGCTCAAAAACATTATAGTGGTTTATTAAACGGATAGACAAAAACATCATGGCGGTAAAGTTTTTTTAAAATTTCCTCTTTAAAAAGCTCGGTAATCGGTCCATCACAAATTAAAGAACGATTTAAACATAAAACTTTGTGGGCATAGGTATGAACAATTGTAATTTCATGACTAACAATTAAAATTGTAGTCTTTTGTTTTTGGTTTAAATTTTTGATGATATCGTGAAATTCTTTTTTACCAACAATATCCGTTTCTGATGTTGGTTCATCTAAAAGAAGAATCCTCGGTTCATTAATTAAGGTTCGAGCAAAAAGGACTCTTTCTAACTGTCCGCCGGAAAGATGTCTAATTAATTTGTTTTTTAAATCATAAATATCAACTTCTTGTAAAATTTCGTCAATTTTTTCTTTGTTAACTTTTGTTAAAAGACTTTGTTCAATAAACTCATAAACAGTTATTGGCAAAGAATGATCTAAAGGATAATGTTGTGGCAAATAACCAACAAGAGAGAGCATTTGCAAATGATTTTTACCGAAAATTTTTATTTCTCCTTCATAAGGATAAATACCGAGAATTGTTTTTAAAAGGGTAGATTTGCCGGCACCATTAGGACCAATTAAGGCAGTGATAGTTCCTTCTTCAAGACCAAAACTAATACCTTTAATAATCTCGTTTTCACCAAATTTCACTTTTAAATTTTTTACTTCTAAAGCTAACATTTAATTAAAGTTTACCATAAAATTTATTTATTCAGAAAGAGCTTCTTTTAAAATCTTGATGTTTCTAAGATAAGCCGAAAAGTAATCCAAACCACTTTTTCCTTCAATTGGGTCTAATTCATAAATCTTTAAACTTAGTTCTTGGGCGACTGTTTTTAAAAGATCGCTTTCTTCTCCTGGTTCTTTAAAGATAACTTTGATTTTAAATAATCGGCTTTTATCAATTAAATCTTTCAATTCTCGTGGTGTTAATTCCTTGTCAGCGCTTTCTAAATAACCAACAATATTTAAATTAAGTTCCTGAGCCAAATAATTAAAAGCATTATGTTGGGTCACCAAGTAACGATTTTTTAGTAGCAAGGTTTCTTTTTGAGCAAACTCTTCAAGCTCATTTAATTTTTTAATAACTTTATTGAGATTATTTTGATAAAATTCTTTGTTTTGAGGATCAAAAGTTTCCATCTCTTTGGCAATTGTTTGGGCAATTTTTTTCATATTTTTTAGAGAAAGCCAAAAGTGGGGATCATTATTAATTAAAACGAGATTTTGATTTAAATTAATGATTTTGGCTTGGGGTAAATTAGCGATAATTTTTGTAACCCATGCATCTAAAGACGTTCCGCTGGTAAAAATTATCTTAGTTCCATAAAGTTTTTTTAAATCATTGAGAGATGGTTCGAAGTTATGAGGTTCGCCACCAGGCGGAATTATTAAAACAACTTCAAACTTATTACCGACAATTTCTTTGGTCAAATCATAAAAAGGGAAAACCGTTACACTAATTTTAGGAGCAAAATATTCCTGATAACTTTTCTTAATTAAAACAACTGATAAATATCCTAAAACAAGAAGTAAAATCAAAGAAAACAATCGCCAATTCATTTTAAATATTTTTTAATATTTTCCTGATGTTCTTTTAAAGTTTTTGCAAAAATCGCCCGGCCATCACTATCATTTAAGTAATACCAATAAGGAGTTTCTACTGGTTGAATTACTGACTTAATAGCCAAAATACCAGGATTAGAAATTGGTTGTGGTGGTAAACCAAGTCTTTTATAAGTGTTAAATTCCGAATTTTTTTTCAAATCATTTTTAGTTAGCTTTTCTTTACAAAATATATAACCACATTTTTCATAAACTAAGGTGGCATCAGCTTCTAAGAGTTTATTATTTTTTAATCTTTTGATTAAGATTCCAGCAATAATGGGAAAATCTTCAGTATATTTAGCTTCTTTTTCAACAATTGAAGCTAAAATTAATCTTTCATACAGACTTAATTCCTGACCCTTAAGTAATTCCGGAAAATTTTTTTTCATAAAATTAGAAAGAAAAGTTTTGATTATTTTCTTTTCATCATCAGAAGGGAAGAATTCATAAGTGTCAGGTGCTAAAAAACCCTCTAAACCGGCTTCAGGTGGAAAATAATCTGTTAATTTAGTTTCTGGAAAATCTTTCAGTTTATATTTTTCTAAATTAACTTGAAAATTATTTTTTATTAGTAGAGCCTCAATTTCTTTTAAAGTTAATCCCTCGGGAACAGAAATTTTGATACCACGACCACCTTTTTCTAAAATTTTAATTACATCTAAAAGATTATAAAAACCATTAAATTCATAAACTCCGGCTTTAATTTTTGATTTTTTTAAATAAGTTAAAAAGCGAAAATAAAATGAAGATCTAATAATTCCTTCTTTTTCTAAATTTTGAGCTAAAAACCAAGTTTTCGTGCCTGGACTTAGATAAAATGTTTTTCTTTCGCCAATAAAAACTGGAGCAAACAATGAATAAAGAAAATGAGTCAATATAAAAATCAAGACTCCTAAAAGAAGTAGCAAAGGATAAAGTTTAAAAATTTTTTTGATTATAGCTTCTTGAACCATTTTTTAATTGTTAATAAATATTTTTTATCACCCTCAAAAGAAAGCCTAATTTTATTTTCGGTTTGCGAAGGTCGAAAATGTAGATAAAAACCTTTTTGCCATAAAAGATAACCATCGAACTTTTTTAATTTTAAGCGAAATTGTTTTTTTAAAAAAAGAGCGAAATTTTCTAAAGATGAAACTTTTTTCATCGGAACAATAATATCAAATCGATAAAGATTAAGTTTAAAAGTTTCCAAAAGGTTGTCGAAATTATTTAACTTATGGAGAAACAAACTTACTGCTAAATAAGGAGCCTCGGTTTTTAAATCTTTAAAAAGATAAAAATGTCCCGAAGGTTCAAAAGCTAAATCTATTTTAAATTTTTTATAGGCTTGTTTGAAATAATTGTGACCGGTGCGAATAAAATAAATTTTTTTATTTTTTTGTAAAAGCAATTTTCTTAATTTTTGACTGAAAAATATTGGGCAACCAAGAAATTTATATTGTTTCTGGGAAGCCAAAAAATAGAAAATTAAATCAGCTAAAATTTGTTTATTTTTGTAATAAAGATAGATTCGATCATTATCAAAATCACTTTTAATTTTTATTAAAGAATTTTTCTTATGAAAGATGTTTAATTTTCTAAAATAGGGCAGGGAAGTTTTAAGAAAAAAATTTTTTAAATCAAATTCAACAAAAATTTTCTTTTTCGGTTTCACAATTGATTTTAATTTCTGAAAATAATCTTCGTAAACATTCTCCGCGAACCAATACGAACTCTTCGCGAACTTATACGAACTATATTTAGAAGTTCGCATTAGTTTGCGTTTCAGTTCGCGTAAGTTCGCGAGTTTAACCTTCCAGCTTGTTCCATCTTTTAAAATAAATTTTAAGCCAGAGTATTTTAGAGGAAGATGAGAAGCGGTTATCATAATCCCCGGAATTTTTCTTTTTATAACTTGAAAATAAAAGATTGGAGTTGGTAAAATGCCAAGATCTTCAACTTCAAAATTATCCTTAAGAAAATTTTTTATTTTTAAGTTATTTTTATTAAAATCAGAAGCAACGAGAATTTTTTTAGCCCTCGTTTCTTTAAAGAAAATTTTTATAATTTTATAAATAATTTCCAAGCTTAAATCTTTACCTAAAATTCCTCTTAAATCGTATTCACTAAAAAGCATCTTATGATAAAATTATAACATAATGTTTAAATTAACTTCTAATTTTAAACCAACCGGAGATCAGCCAATCGCTATTAAGAAATTGGTTGAAGGATTAATAAGAGGTTATTCTTATCAAACATTGCTTGGAGTAACTGGAAGTGGCAAGACATACACTATGGCCTCAGTAATTGCTAAGATCCAGAGGCCGGCTTTAATACTTTCACCAAATAAAATTTTGGCTGCTCAGCTTTATCAAGAATTTCGTTCCTTTTTTCCAGAAAATGCTGTTCATTATTTTGTCAGTTATTATGACTATTATCAACCTGAAGCCTATCTTCCTGAAACTGATACTTATATTGCCAAAGATGCTAAAATCAATGAACTTCTTGATCAACTTCGTCATGCTGCTATCCAAAGTGCTTTAACTCGGGATGATTTTATAATTGTTTCTTCAGTAAGTTGTATTTATGGTATTGGGGATCCTGAAGAATATAAAAATATCTGTCTGAATTTAGAAGTTGGTAAAAAAATTTCTGTTAAAGAGATTATTGATTATTTAAAAACATTGCAGTATGAAAAAGGAAGCTTGAGTGAAATAAAAGCTGGGAGTTATGTTTTTGATCGAGACTTAAATAAGATTTATGTTGTAAGTCCTGATGGCAGTTATATCATTGAAGTTAGTTTAAATAAAGAAAAAAATCAAAGTTTTATTTCACAAATAAAAAGATTTACTTTAAAAAAATCAAAAGAAGATATTTTTAAAATCGAGATCTCAGGAAATTATGAAGATTTAGGGGCAACAAAAATTTTCCCAGCTAAATTTTTTGTGACTCCTAAAGAAAAATTAGATTTAGCTATTTTAAATATTAAACAAGAATTAAAAGAAGTTTACTGGAAATTCTTAGAAGAAGGAAGAATTGTGGAAGCAGAAAGAATAAAACAGAGAACTCTATTAGATATTAATTTATTAGAAAGACAGGGTTATTGTCCGGGCATTGAAAATTATTCACGACATTTATCTTTTAGAAACCCCGGCGATCCTCCTTATACTTTACTTGATTATTTACCTAAAGAAACAATTATTTTTATTGATGAATCTCATTTGGCCGTTCCACAACTTCGGGCTATGGCTAATGGCGATCGTCGAAGAAAAGAAGCTTTGGTTGAATATGGTTGGCGCCTTCCTTCAGCTATTGATAATCGTCCTTTAACTTTTGATGAGTTTTTCGCTAAAAATTTCCAGATAATTTTTGTTTCCGCGACTCCAGGCAATTTTGAAAGAAAAAATTCAAAACAAATTGTTGAACAACTTATTCGCCCGACGGGTCTTCCGGATCCAAAGATTGAAATCAGACCAACAAAAAATCAAGTTGTTGATCTTTTGAGGGAAATCAGATTAAGAATTGAGAAAGACCATCGTGTTCTTGTTTTAACCTTAACCAAAAGATCAGCTGAAAATTTAACTGAATTTTTATTGAATCAAGGAATTAGAGCCCATTATCTTCATTCGGATATTAAAACTTTACAACGAGCTGAAATTATTAAAAAATTAAGACAAGGAGAAATTGATGTTTTAGTTGGTGTCAATCTTTTAAGAGAGGGCTTAGATTTGCCAGAAGTATCCTTAGTAGCAATTTTAGATGCTGATCGTGAAGGATTTTTAAGGAACACCACGACTTTAATCCAGGCAATGGGAAGAAGCGCTCGCCATTTAGAGGGTAGGGTTATTTTATATGCTGATCAGATTACCAAATCAATTGAACAAGCAGTTAAAGAAACAGAAAGAAGAAGAAAATACCAATTAGCTTTTAATAAAAAATACAAAATCATCCCCCAGCCTATTATTAAAGAAATTCATGAAACTTTAACAGAAATTTTAGGCAAAGTTAAGGAAGAGATTAATAAAGAAGAGCTTGAAGCTTTTATTGAATTAGAAGAAAATTCTATATAATTAAAGTATGGTTAAAACAAAATGGCAGACTTTGTATGTAAGGCTACTTTTAGTTTCGGTGCTTTTTGTTGTATTTTTAATTGCTTTTTTGTTTAGTTTGAGATTTTATTCTAAAATGATAATGAAGAAATTAGAAAATATTGCTAGTTTAAAAAAAGAAATAGTGCAAAATCAAACCAGTCGAGAAAAAGAATTAAAATTTCAACAGTTGGTAACTCTTTTTCAAAACCGGAGTGGCAAAGAAATAACCTCGGTTTTATTTGAAGCACAACAAATCTTAAATCCTGATTTTGAGAAAACTAAAGAATTTTTACTAAAAAAATTTGATGATGAAAAATGGAAAATTGTTAATTCTAATTTTAATTTTGAAGAAAAAAAATTGAGTTTTACTTTAGAGATTTCTTTTCAAGATCTTAATAAGTTTTTAGATTTTTTACAAAATCAACCTTTAGTTATAAAAGTGAATAATTTGAAAATTGAAAAACAGGGGACGAGCTATCAAGTCGAAATTTCCTGGAAACTAAAATGAAAAAAATTAGATTAGCAATAATTTTAATTTATGTTATGGTTATTTCTTTAATTACTATTTTGACAATAATTTTCGTCGCCTGGTCATTTCAAAAAGGAGTTGATTTATATTTTAAAGAACCAACTAAGGAAGAGATTCAATTACCCTCGCCATCAGACATTGAAAGAACAATCGAGATCTTGAGAAAATTTAAAATAATTTAGCCGTTTTGTTGGCAAGCACGAGAACCAAGTTATTAAATGTATAGAATTCAATCAATCCGTATTATAAAATGCTATAGCAAAATATAATACGGACTTGAATCTTGAATAAAGAAAAAGATAAAACTATCTATTTTTTGAATAATCGCTCCTAAATATGCAGCTATCAATAATAATTTGCTATCGCGTTTTATTATTACTTTGACAAAATTTTCACGATCGTAAATTTTTTGTCAAATTGAGATTAGATTTAAGAAATTATTAAAAACATTGTTTCTACTAACTTTGACGATCGTTAATTTTGGTAGAGTAAAAATTGCTAACCCTTAATAGCTAACGGCTGAGAGCTAACTTTTAAACCCTGTGCCCCTGGGAGGATTCGAACCTCCAACCTACTCCTTAGAAGGGAGCCGCTCTTCCAATTGAGCTACAGGGGCTTATTTAAAAAATAGGATCAGGATTTAAGAATTCAGAATCAAGAATAATAAATTTATTTTATCATAAATTTTTCAAATTGTAAAAGAGAATATTTTATTAAAATTATTTTTGGTTTTTATTGTAAAATTTTATTAATGAGAAATTTAATTCCCAAAATTGGATTGGAAATTCATTTAGAATTAGAAACTCAAACAAAGCTTTTTTGTAGTTGTAGGAATGATCCTGATGAGCCTGAGCCCAATAAAAATATTTGTCCTGTTTGCACTGGTCAGCCTGGAGTTTTGCCAGTTTTGAATGAATCGGCAGTTATTAAAGCTCTTTCACTGGCTCAAGCTCTAAAAATGAAAATTAATCAAAAAAGTTTATTTGCTCGTAAACATTATTTTTATCCTGATTTACCCAAAAATTATCAGATTTCTCAATATGAATTACCACTTGCTACTGATGGTGAAGTTATGCTTATTCGAGAAAATTTAAGAAAAAAAATTAGAATTCGCCGACTTCATTTAGAAGAAGATACCGCTAAAAATATTCATTTTCAAAATTATAGTTTGATTGATTTTAATCGTTCGGGTGTTCCTTTGGTTGAGATTGTCACTGAACCAGATTTGAATTCAGCTGAAGAAGCAGAAGTTTTTGCTGAGGAATTAGTTTTATTAATTAGATATTTGAAAATTTCTTCAGCTGATGCTGAAAAAGGACAAATAAGATTTGAAGCTAATGTTTCTTTGGGAAAAGATAAAGAATTGGGAACAAAAGTTGAGGTCAAAAATATTGGCTCAATTCAATCTTTGAAAGATGCGATAACTTATGAAATCGAAAGGCAAAAAGCAGTTTTAGAAAAAGGCGGTGTAATTTCTCAGGAAACCCGAGGTTTTGATGAAATCAAAAGAATAACTTTTTCGCAAAGAGAAAAAGAAGAAGCTGAAGATTATCGTTATTTTCCTGATCCCGATCTGCCACCACTTTTAGTTAATGAGGAGCTTGAAAAAAGAGTCATCTTTACAGAAACTCCTTGGGATAAAAAAATAAGATTTGAAAAAGAATACAAAATTGAACCTAAACTAAGTCAGATTTTAATTAGGAATCAATTTTTAGCTCATTTTTTTGAAGAATCTTTTTCAGAGCTTTATAGATTGACTGATGATTTTGAAGAAACAAAAAGATTGATTTTAAATTATATGCTTAATGACCTCATCGGGCTTTTAGAAAAATTAAAAATTGAATTAAGAGAAACATTACTTACCCCCCATGAATTTGCTCATTTACTCTTTGCTTTTTATCAAAATAAAATTTCTTCAAAAATAGTAAAGGAAGCTTTAGAACTTGCTCTTTTAGGAAAAAAGAAGATAGAAGAAGTCATTAATGAAAAAGAAAAAATTAGCAATGTTGAGGTTTTAAATCAACTTATCGACGAAGTTTTGCAGGAAAATGAAAAATCAGTGGTTGATTATACTAATGGTAAAAAAGAAGCTTTCGAATATTTAATTGGTTTGATAATGAAAAAAACCCAGGGCAGGGCAGACCCACAATTAGCTCGTGAAATCTTAAAAGATAAATTGGATCATGATTATAAAGCAAAATAATGAGAGTAGATGACATAAATTAATTTGAACAATGAATAACCAAGAAACAAAATATGATAAAAATCAAACTATTTTAAGTATTCATTCTGGTGTTGGTGGTAAAGATGCTGAAGATTTTGTTGGTATTTTAAAAAGAATGTATGAAAAATTTTTTCAAAGAAAAAAATGGAAATATGTTTTGACTGATGAAGACCCGAATGAATATGGAGGCTATAAATTTGTTAGTTTTCAAGTCAAAGAGCCTGGTGCTTACGGAATTTTAAAATGGGAAAAGGGAGTGCATCGGTTAGTTAGAATCTCGCCCTTTTCCGCTAAAAGATTAAGACATACGAGTTTTGCTTATGTTGATGTTCTGCCCTTAATTGAAAAGCCAAATTTTACTATTAAAGAAAGTGATTTAGAATGGCAAACATATCGAGCTGGTGGTCCTGGTGGTCAGAATGTTAACAAAGTTGAAACCGCTGTTCGTTTACTTTATAAACCCTTAAATTTAGTTGTTACTTGTCAAAGTGAAAGATCTCAACATCGTAACCGTGAAATTGCTCTTCAAATTTTATATTCAAAATTACAAAATTTGCTTGAAGAAAAACATAAAAAAGAACTTGATGAATTAAAAGGACAAAGAATAGAAATTGGTTGGGGCAATCAAATAAGAAATTATATTTTGGATCCTTATAAATTAATTAAAGATTTAAGAACTAAAAAAGAAACTAATAAAATTGAAGATGTTCTTGATGGTCATTTGGAACTTATCAATCCTATGGTAAAATAAAAAATATCCCCCATGATAATTTTTAAAAATGTAACAAAAGTTTACGCTTCTGATGTTTTAGCTTTGGATAATGTTAGTTTTGAAATTAAAGGTGGCGAATTCGTTTTAATTATTGGTCGATCCGGAGCAGGGAAAACCACGGTTTTGAAAATTTTACGAAGAGAGGAAGATCCTACCCGGGGGGTTGTTTATTATAAAAATAGAAATTTATTAGAAATTCCAAGAAAAAGATTAGCAGAAATTAGAAGAAAAATTTCTATTATTTATCAAGATTTTAAATTAATAGATAAAAAAACGGTTTTTGAAAATATCGCTTTGCCTTTAGAAATTCTAGGTCGCAATTTTTCTGAAATTAAAAAAGAGATCTGGAAAGTTGCAGAAAAATTAAAAATTAAGAAAAAGCTAGATCAATTAGCAGGCACATTGTCTGGTGGTGAAAAGCAAAAAGTCTGCTTAGCTCGATGTTTGATTACTAAACCCGAAGTTATTTTAGCTGACGAGCCAACAGGTAATTTAGATCCGATCGCTAGTTTTGAAATTATTGAGATTTTAAAAAATTTAAATAAAGATGAAGGGATAACAGTTGTACTAGCTACTCATAATCGTGAGGTTGTTGAAGGTCTAAAAACAAGAGTTTTAACTTTAAATAGCGGTCGTCTTATTCGTGATGAAAATCCAGGTGCTTTTACTCTTCTATAATTATAAATGTTTAATATTTTAATGAAGATTTTAAAATCCGGATATAATCTTTTTTGGCAAGAAAAATTAATTACTGTTGTTAGCTTGGGAACAACCATTATTGTTTCTTTGTTTATCTGGGCTGGTTTTTTAAGTTTTTATTTTTTTAACCAAATGATTAATTACTTACAGGAAAGATTAGATTTTTCTATTTACTTTAAGCCAGGAATTTTGCGCGAAGAAATTTCGAAAATTCAAAAAATTCTACAAAATTTTCCGGGGGTCATAGAGGTATCACTGATTACTCAAGAAGAAGCCTTAGAAAAATTTAAAAAAGAAGCCAAAATAAACCCAGTTATTAGTCGAGCTTTGACTGAATTAAATATGAACCCTTTGGTAGATTATTTAATTATTAAAGCTAAAACACCGGAAACTTATCCTAAAATTATTGATTATTTAGAAAAATCTCCTTACCGAACCTATATCGATTATATTAGTTATTATGAAAATCAAAGAGTAATTGAAAGAATAATTTCTCTTTCTAATAAAGTCCGGGTTCTAATTTCTCTTTTTGTGGTGATTGTTTTGATTCTGGCTGCGTTAATTATTTTTAATATTGTTTTGGTTTCAATTTATTCGCAAAAAGAAAATATCGAAATTTTAAGATTGATTGGAGCTAGTAATTTTTTTATTCGTGGTCCCTTTTTAGTTTATTCCTTTTTATTTACTTTTCTCGGTTATCTATTATTTTTGGTTGGTTTAATTTTCTTTTTTGAAAAAACTGCGAATTTTTGGCCAAGTCTTATTTCTAATTTTCAGCCAATCTCATTTCTCTTTGACAATTTTTTTATTTTAAATGGGTTGGCTTTTTTTATAATTTTATTCATTAATTGGATAGGAACTTTTTTGGCTTTGGAAAAATACCTTAAAATATGAAATATAAAGAAAAAATAAATATCATCGAAAGAACTTTAGTTTTGATAAAGCCCGATGGAGTTGAACGCCAATTGGTCGGTGAAATTATTACTCGTTTTGAAAAAGCTGGTTTACGGATAGTCGGTTTAGGAATTGTTAAACCAACAAAAAAATTAATTAATCGACATTATCCTAAAAATCGAACTTGGGTAGAAAATTTAGGTTATAATTTAATAAAGACAGTTGAAGAAGCAAAATTAAAAATTGATTTAGAAAAAGATTACGGAGTTAAAAATGTTTATGAGCTTGGTTTAAAAATAAGACAATGGTTAATTGATTTTATGTCTTCGGGTCCAGTTGTAAAAATTGCTTTAGAGGGTCCGATGGCTGTCTCAGTAGTCCGTAAACTTGTTGGTAAGACAATACCTTATTTAGCCGAACCTGGAACAATTAGGGGTGATTATTCTATTGATTCACCTCTTTTAGCTAATTTACAAAAAAGACCAATAAAGAATTTAATCCATGCTTCTGGTAATTTAAAAGAAGCAAAATATGAGTTAAAATTATGGTTTAAGAAAGACGAGTTATTAAATTAAATTAATTAATATTAATTAAAATGGTTGTCCCAACAAAAAAACTTTCACGAGCCAGATATAAAAAAAGAAGATATCAGAAAGAAAAATTGGTCAATTTACAACTCCAGCCTTGTAAAAATTGTGGTTATTTAAAATTAGCTCATCGAGTTTGTCCTGAGTGTGGTTTTTATAAAGGTAGATTTGTAAAAAGTTTTAAAAAAACCAAAGATCAAAAACAAAAGACAAAAATCTAAAATACTAATTTTATGAGCACCAGACATCTTTGTCGAATTATAGTTCTTCAATCTCTCTATGAGTGGAGTTTTTGGGGTTATCCTGAAGGTAAATGGCAGGATTTTTTTGAGGAAAATTTAAAGGAATTTGGTAGTGATATTGATGAACCCCAATTTGCCAAAAAAATTATAGAAGGAGTGGTGAATAACTTAGAATTTATAGATGAAATAATTCGGCGCAATACCAAACATTGGCCCTATGAACAAATTCCTCTTTTGGAGAGAAATATTTTAAGAATAGCTGTTTATGAAATTTATTTTCAAGATCATAATGAAGTTCCGATTAAAGTAAGTATTAATGAAGCGGTTGTTTTAGCTAAAAGTTTTCTTAATGAATCAGCGGCAAAATTTATTAATGGAGTTTTAGGTTCGGTTTATGAAGAATATATCCAAACTAGTCAAAATAAAAGAGATTGAAAAAATTTTGGGAGCAAAAATAAAAAATAAAAATATTTGGCTTGAAGCAGTGACTCACAAATCGTGGCTTTTTTTAAATCCTGAGACTAAATTATCTCATAATGAAAGATTAGAATTTTTAGGTGATTCCGTCATTCAAACAATTGTTTCTTGGTATCTTTATCGTAATTTTCCTGAATTTTCCGAAGGAGATTTAAGTTTAGTAAGGGCTAGTTTAATTAATCGTCAACGATTGGGAGAAATTGCTGAGAAAATCGGATTAGAGAAAATTTTGCTTATCGGTAAAGTTTTAGATAGGAAAGGGAAGAGAACTGTTTTGGGTAATAGCTTAGAAGCAATTATTGGAGCAATATTTTTAGATTTAGGTTTTGAGAAAGCTAAAGAATTTGTGGAAAAAAATATTTTAATTGAAGCAGAAAAAATTATTAAAGAAAAATCTTATAAAGATCCAAAGTCATTCCTTCAAGAAATTTTTCAAGCAAAATATGGGAAGTTGCCAATTTATAAACTTGTTGAAATAACCGGTCCACCACATAAACGAAAATTTAAGGTTGAGGTTTATTTAGATGACAAGAAAATTGGTGAAGGTAAGGGTGATTCTAAGCAAAAAGCTGAATTTGATGCTGCTTTTAAAATTTTAAAAAATTTAAAAATTTAGATAAAATTAAAAAA
>CALHAT010000041.1 GCA_937934285.1 Minisyncoccota bacterium
AATTATTCTTGGTCAAAATGCCCCTCAATCTATTAATAAACAAAAACTTTTAAATTTAATAAAAATTTTAAATAATTAAATAAAATTTATTTATGATATAATTATATTATCTTTGGGAGTTATTTTTATTTAGGTTAAAAAATGCCAAGTAAAGCACAAGTTGAGCGTTGGAAAAAAGAACCAAAGTATAAGACAAGAAAGAGGAATGTTTGTTTTCGTTGTGGAAGAACAAGGGGTTATTTTCGCGATTTTAATTTGTGTCGAATTTGTTTAAGAGAAATGGCTCAGCGGGGCGAAATCCCGGGCCTGAAAAAAGCAAGCTGGTAATGATTACTGATCCAATTGCTGATTTACTGATAAGAATTAAGAATGCTTTAAGAGTCAGGAAAAAGACAGTCACTGTTCCTTACTCAAAAATTAAAATCGCTATTTTAAAAATTCTAAGAGATACTGAATTGATTGATAATTTTAAAGTTGTTGGTGAAAATAAAAAGCAACTGGTTATCAATTTAAAGTACGATGAAGTTGGTGAGCCATTAATTGAAGAACTAAAAAGAATTTCCAAACCCGGTCGAAGAGTCTATCTTGGTTACAAAGAATTAAAGCCCTTGAGAGGTGGTTTTGGTTTTAGGATTGTTTCCACAAGTCGCGGGATTATGACTGATATTGAGGCCCGAAGGAGAAAACTTGGCGGCGAAATTATTTGTGAAGTTTATTAATGTCAAAAATTGGTAAAAAACCGATAAATATTTTCGATGGAATTTCTTTAACCAAAATTGATGAGAGAAAATTTGAAATTAAAGGACCAAAGGGTTCGACATTTTTTTCTCTACCTGAAGGATTTGATTTGGAGATTGAAGATAAAGTTTTAAAAGTTATTCCTCGAAGAGAAATAGATAGGAAAACTAAAGCTCTTTGGGGAACCTTACGATCTATTTTAAATAATAAAATTCTTGGTGTTAGTCAAGGTTTTGAGAAAGTGCTAATTTTAGAAGGTCTGGGTTATGGTGGTGAAGTTAAAGGAAATAAGATAATTTTTAAATTAGGTTATTCCCATCCTGTTGAAATTGATGTCCCCCAAGATATTCAAGTTGAAATTAAGCCGGAAAAAGGAAGAAGTTTGATTTATGTTAGTGGTTTTGATAAAGAAAAAGTCGGTGAGTTTGCGGCTAAGATAAAAGAATTGAGACCGGCGGATCGATATCATCAAAAGGGTTTTAGATATATTGACGAAGTAATTAAATTAAAACCCGTTAAAAAGATTGTTAAATAATGAAAATAGAAAAAAGATTAAAAAGAAAAAAAAGAGTTAGAGCAAAAATTTTGGGAACTTCGGAAAGACCCAGACTTAGTGTTTTTAGATCAAATCAACATATTTACACACAAATCATTGATGATACAAAGGGAACAACTTTGGTTGCCGCAAATTCTTTACAATTTAAAGAAAAGTTAAATAACAAAGAAAAAGTTAAAAGAGTTGCTGAAATCTTAGCCACCAAAGCTTTGGCCAAAGGAATTAAAAAGTTAGTTTTTGATAGAAACGGGTTTAGTTATAAAGGTCGGATTAAACTTTTAGCTGAAGAGTTAAGGCAAAAAGGTTTAGAATTTTAATGGAAGAGAAAAAATTCGATTTTCGAGTTATTGAACTTAAAAGAGTAGCTAAAGTTACTGAAGGAGGCAAAATGATGAAAGTCAGAGCCGTGGTGGTTGTTGGTGATTATCAAGGTCGAGTTGGTGTTGCGGTTGCTAAAGGTCAGGATTCGACTGATGCTGTTAATAAAGCCAAAAAGTTAGCCGAAAAAAATTCTCTTAAAGTTCCTATAGTTGAAGGAACGGTTCCTTATGAGGTAAGAGCCAAATATGGGGCAACAGCGATTCTTATCAAGCCAGCTAAAAAGGGAAGAGGACTTATTGCTGGAGGAAGTGTTAGAACTCTCCTTTCTTTAGCTGGTTATACTGATGCGGTTGCAAAAATTTTAGGAGTTACCAAGAATCCTTTAGTAAATACCCTTGTTACTTTTAAAGCTTTAGAAAAATTTAAAAATTATGAAAAAAAGTTAAAATTAAAAGAGAAATTAATTTCTAAGAAAAATGCAGATTCATCAACTGAGAGTTAAAATTAAAAAAGCAAAAAGAATTGGTCGTGGTGGCAAGAAGGGTAATTATTCTGGAAGGGGTATTAAGGGCCAAAAAGCTCGCGCTGGTCATAAAATCCGCCCAGCTTTAAGAGATATTATTTTGAAATTTCCTAAAAAAAGAGGTTTGGGTAATATTAAAAGGAGAAAAAATATTTTTGAAGTTAATTTAGAAGAAATTGATAAGAAATTTAATCAAGATGAAGTTATCACCAAAGAAGATCTTAGGAAAAGGGGTATTATTAAAGTGCCTCAGAGTATTAAAAATTTCCAAATTAAAATTTTAGCTAAAGGTAACCTAAGCAAAAGTTTAATTTTTAAACCAGAATTTATTTTTTCGGAAAAAGCCTTAAAAAAAATTGAATTAGCCGGAGGCAAAGTTGAATGAAATTAATTCAGTTATTTAAACAATTATTGAAATATCGAGACTTAAGACAGAGAGTTTTTTTTGTGTTTCTTTTTTTATTTATTTTTCGTCTTTTAGCTAATATCCCTTTACCGGATGTGAATTTAGAAAAATTAAAAGCTTTGTTTGAGGCTAACCAATTTTTTGGTTTCATTAATATCTTCTCTGGTGGAGCTTTATCGAACTTTTCTATTGCTTTACTTGGTCTTGGTCCTTATATTACAGCTATTATTATTTTGCAACTTTTAACTTTCGTTTATCCTCGCCTGAAAGAAATGTATTATGAAGAGGGCGAAGCTGGCCGAGCTAAGTTCAATCAATATGGTCGAATGTTAACTGTTCCTCTCGCTTTTATTCAATCATTTGGCTTTCTTACTTTTTTAAGTCGTCAAGGCATTATTGTATTACCTAATAACTTCGCTTTGGTTCGTGATGCTATTATTGTCACCGCCGGAACTATAATTTTGATGTGGCTTGGCGAGCTTATTACTGAACAAAAACTTGGTAATGGCGTTTCTTTACTTATCTTCTCAGGAATTATTGCTCAGGCTCCTCAAATTCTTCTTCAAGCTTACGTCACTTTTTCTTTGGAGAAGTTGCAAATTTATTTACCCTTTATATTTTTAGCTATTCTGGTTATCGCGGGAATTGTTTTTCTCAATGAAGCTGAAAGAAGAATTCCGCTTGTTTTTGCTAAAAGAGTTAGGGGAACAAAAATTTATGGTGGCGCTAGCACTTATTTACCTCTAAGAATAGCTCAAGCAGGGGTTATTCCTATTATCTTCGCAATCGCTCTTTTACTTTTTCCTCAAACTTTAGCGCAATTTTTAGTTTTAACAAAAATTAGTTTTTTTGAGGAAATTTTTCAAGCGATCAATTCTTTTTTGAATAATCAAGCTCTTTTTTCTTTTCTTTATTTTATTTTAGTTTTCGCTTTTACCTATCTTTACACTTCAATCACTTTTAACCCCGAAGAAATTGCTAAAAATCTTCAGTCAGCGGGTGCTTTTATTCCCGGAGTTAGACCTGGCAAGGAAACAGAAAAAAATTTAAAAGAGACTGTCTCGAAATTAACTTTCTTTGGTGGTCTTTTTTTGGGTTCAGTTGCTATTTTACCTTATATTTTCCAAATTTTAACCAAAACTCAATTTTTAGCTATTGGTGGAACATCGATTTTGATCGTCGTTTCCGTAGCTATCGAAACAGTTAAACAAATAGAATCCGAACTTAGCTTAAGAAGATATGAAGTTTGAAACTAAAATTATTTTTTTGGTTGGGCCACCACTTTCCGGAAAAGATACCCAGGGGAAATTATTGGCTAAAAAACTTAAAGGTAATTTTGCGGTGACCAGTGAACTGATAAGAGAATTTTTTAGAAAAACTAAAAGAAATTATGTCAAAATAGGTAATAAATTTTTAGATTTGAGAAAAGAAAAACAAAAATTAGAAACTGGTGCTTTGCTTGATTCTTATTTGATAATTTATCTTGTTTTAGAAAGAATTAAAAAAGCAATAAAAAGAAAAGAAATTTTAATTATATCCGGTTCACCACGACGTATTATCGAGGCTAAAAAGGAATTTTATTTTTTAAAAGATAACGACATTAAATTTATTTTTATCTTTTTAAATATTAGCCAAAAAGAAATTTTTAAACGAGCTTTAAAAAGAAAAAGAAAGGATGACTCTTTGGAGATTTTAAAAACAAGGATTGAACTTTATAAAAAAGATAGTTTACCGGCAATTTATTTTTTAAAAAGACAAGGAGTTTTGGCTCAAGTAAATGGCGAAGAACCTGTTCTAAAGGTCCATCAAGAAATAATGAAAAAATTAAAGTTTTTTTCTATGATATAATTATTTAATTATGAGAAAAGAAGAAATTATTATTGATGCCAAAGATAAGATTTTGGGAAGATTGGCAACAATAATCGCTTATTATTTACAAGGAAAACATCGACCCGATTATGCTCCTTATCTTGATAGAAAAATTTTTGTTTTGGTGAAAAATCTGGAGAAGGCAAAATTTACTGGAAAAAAATTTGACCAAAAAGTTTTTATTAAACATACGGGTTATCTTGGCCATCGTAAAGAAACCCCCTTGAAACTTTTATGGCAAAAAGACAAACTAAAAGTTTTGCGAACGGTGGTAAGTCGGATGCTGCCCAAAAATAAATTAAGAAAAAAGCGTCTTTTAAGAATAAAATTAATCAATGGAAATTAAAACTGAAGAATTACCTAAAGAAGAAATAAGCGAGATTGAATTTCCTCGAATTGGTAATGGAAGATATATTGAAGGCGTTGGGCGTCGAAAAAGATCTGTAGCCAGGGTTCGAATTTGGGATCAAGAAGACGGCGAGGAATTTAATATTTTTGTAAATAACAAAAATTATTTAGACTATTTTAAAAATATTGAACTGCAAAAAATAGTTGAGGCTCCTCTTAAAAAAATTAAAGCTCAAAAGGCTTATCGAGTTACCTGTCAAGTCAAAAGTGGAGGCATAAGAGGTCAGGCTGAAGCTATAAGACTTGGGCTTTCCCGGGCTTTAGTTTTATTAAATCATGAATGGCGATCAATACTGAAATCAGCCGGTTTTCTTACTCGTGATCCTCGCGAAGTTGAAAGAAAGAAATACGGTAAAAGAAAAGCTCGTAAAGAAGAGCAATGGCAAAAAAGATAGATCCCACTTTGCTGATTCTTACTCTTGCTCTTTCTTTTTTAGGTTTAATCAATTTTTTTAGCGCTTCTTATTATTTTTCTTTAAAAAATTTCCAAGATCCTTATTTTTATTTTCAGAGATTTTTTTTTCGCGTTATCATTTTAGGTATTTCAGCATTCCTCCTTGGTAATTTTTTGGGTAGTAAATTAGTACTTTATAAAAAAATTTTTCTGTTATTCTTTTTTATTTTTTACTTAACAATTTTTTTGGGGTTTTTACCCAAATTTCGTTGGCAAGAATCAGCAGCTCGCTGGGTGAATCTCGGTTTTTTAAGTTTTCAACCCGCAGAGATTCTCAAGCCATTTGTTATTTTATTTTTTATTTTTTTAATGACGGGGATTAAAAAATTGCCCCTTACTCAGAAAATATTTATTTTTTTAATATTTTTCTTTCTTGTTTTAACTCCAATTTTTTTACAACCATCTTATAGCAATGTTTTAATAATTGGGGTTTCTTTAGGAAGTATTTTCTTAAAATCTTTAAAATCAAAGAAAGAAATTTTTTTAAGTATCTTTATCTTATTTATTGTTTTTTTAGTTTTAAGTTCTATCGGAACTTCATTTTGGCAATATCGTTTAGAAAGACTGGTTTCTTTTCTGAGCCAAGGCAAGGTTTTTAGTGAAAAATATTTTCAGGTAGAGCAATCAATTTCTGCGGTAAGTTCTGGAGGAATTTGGGGTAAGGGTTTGGGAAAATCAGAAATAAAAATTCTGGGTTTACCACAAATGTTAACTGATTCCATTTTTGCTATTTATGCTGAAGAAACCGGCTTTGTTGGTTCTTTAATTTTACTGATCTTGTTTTTTATTTTAATTTCGAGGATAATAATTTTAGGATCAAGAACTAAGGTATTTGAAAAAGAAGCTTTTGCTTTAGCCACAGGAATTTGGCTTTTATTACAAATTTTTTTACATATTGCTTCCAATATCGGTCTTTTTGTGCCAACCGGTGTTATTTTGCCATTTTTTAGTTATGGTGCTTCAGGTCAGTTGGCTATTTATTTTAGTTTGGGTATAATTAATAGTTTTAAAAATGGCTGACGAAGAAATCAGAATCTGTTTAACGGGCGGAGCAACAGGAGGACATTTCTTTCCTTTGGTTTTTATTAGTCGTGAAATCAAAAGAATAACTCGAGAACAAGATATAAATTTTAAAATTTTTTATTTGGGCAGCAAGCCGTTCAATGAAGAATTATTAAAAAAAGAGGGTTTAGATATTTTTCTGTTGCCAGAGGTTAAATTAAGAAAATATTTCAGTTTTCAAAATTTTATTGATTTTTTTAAATTTCCTTTAAATTTATTCTTAGCTTTTTATTATCTTTTTAAATTTTTACCTAATGTTATTTTTTCTAAAGGAGGTCCGGGTAGTTTAGGGGTTATTTTAGCTGGTTGGTTTTTGAGAATTCCTATAGTTATTCACGAGTCAGATTCTATTCCCGGGATAACTAATAAAATTTCTTCTTTTTTTGCTAAGGAGATATTTCTTGCTTTTCAAGAGGCTGCTGTTTATTTTCAAGCTAAAAAAGTTAAAACATTGGGTCAACCAATAAATTACCATCTTATCAAAAAAGTAGCTACCCTCGAGGATTACAAGAGATTTAACCTAAATCCTCAACAAAAAGTTATTTTAATTTTTGGGGGTTCTCAGGGTTCACAATTTTTAAATGAACTTACGGTTCAGATTTTAGCTGATCTTCTAAATATGGCTCAAGTTGTTCATATTACTGGGGAAAAACATTATCGTGAAGTTTATTCTTATGCTAAAGGTATGTTAAAAATAAAAAAGCAAAAGAAAATTTCAGATTACCATCCGTATCCGTTCATTGCTAATGAAGACTTTATTTATCTTCTTAAGATTTCGGATTTAATTATTTCCCGTGCTGGTTCAAGTTCAATTTTTGAAATAGCTGCCGTTGGTAAGCCGAGTATTTTAATACCCCTTGATAAGAAAATTGCTGGCGAACATCAACTTAAAAACGCTATGATTTATGCCGGTTACGATGCTTGTTTTGTTCTCGAAGAGCATAATGCTAAACCTCATCTTATTCTTAAAATCATAGACGAAATTTTCCAAAATCCCCATTTGATAAACAAGATGCAAGAAGGAGCGAAAAAGTTTGCTAAAATTGATGCTGCTCAGAATATTGCTAAAGAGTTATTAAAATATAAATAACAATGAAAGTTTTTTTACACTTTTTTTATTTTATTATCCCATTTTTTGTCTGGTTTTTGATTTATCTTCAAAAGCCAGATCTTGTTGTTATTTTGAAAAGGCCGGTTAATGAAAAATCTTTAATTTTACCAATTGAAAATTTATGGCAAATTATTCTAGTTTTTCTTGTCATCCAGATTGGTAACGAAATTTTAGCTCGATTTTTGCCAAATTATAAAATTTTTGGTAAAATTCAATTAATTTTTATTTTTTGCCATTTCCTTGTCGCTTTTTATTTATTAATTTTTAATTTTTTTTAAAATGAAAATTGCTATTATCGAAACCGGCGGTAAACAATATTTAGTTGAAGAAGGCAAAAAAATAGAAATCGAAAAAGTCAAAAATACTGATCCTGAAAAAATTGTTTTTAAATCAGTTCTTCTTTATGCTGACAATAATAATTGTTTTATTGGTAAACCTTATTTAGAAAATATCGAGGTAATAGCCAAGCTTTTAAAAGAAAAGAAAAATAAAACATTAGTTTTCAAGTACAAGCCCAAAACAAGATATCGAAAAAAGAAAGGTTATAAAAAAATCACTTGGCTGATAGAAATCAAAAGTATTAATTCAATTTAGGCTTCCTTGGCAATTTTAAGAGAAAAACTAAAAATCGATCCTTGACCTTCTTCAGAAACAAACCAAACCCTACCATTCATTTTTTCAATTAATTGTTTAACAATAAACAGTCCCAAGCCAGTCCCCTGAATATTTTCGGTTAGTTTCGATTGAGCCCGGAAAAATTTTTGAAAGATTTTTTCTTGCTGATCTTTGGGAATACCAAAGCCCGTATCTTTAATATGGGTAATCAATTCATCGTTTTTGATTTCGTGAAAAATTTCTACTTTACCGTTTTCATAATTATATTTAAGAGCATTGCTTATAAAATTAATCATTACTTCTTTTAATCGTTCTAAATCGCCAATAACTTGAGTTATTTTTTCTAAAGGCTGATATTTAATTTCGATATTTTTTTCTTGAGCTAATGGTTTCAATTCTTCAATAGCAGTTTTAATAGCTTCTTCAATATTTATAGGTTCAGTTTTTACTTTTAAAGCCCCTGATTCAGCTCTTGATATTTCTAAAAGATCATGGACCAACTGAAGCAATCTTTCTGTTGATGATTTCATTTTTAAAAGATACTCTCTTGCTACTTCATCGATTTTTCCGATTGTACCATCCAAAATTAAAGTTAAATAACCTTTTAAAGCACTAACCGGTGCTTTTAGTTCATGAGAAGCTAAGAAAACAAATTCATCTTTCAATTTTTGTAATTGAATTAAACCATCAACCATTTTATTAAATTCTTCAATTAAAATTTTTATTTCCTCGTCAGCTTTAGTTTCTTTAATTTTTTCAAATCTACCGCTGCCAACATTTTGGGCTGATTCTTTTATTAAATTGATTGGTTTTATGATATAGTTAATAAAAATAATACTCGCAAAAAAGGAAATTATGCCAACAAGGATAACAACAAAAATAATTAAATAAATCTGCCTAAAAATTAACTGATTAGCCTCATTAACCGGCCATTCACTGACCATTTTCCAATTGGTTAAATTAAAAACGAGATAGCTCCCATATACTTTTTTACCAAAATTATTGTAGACAATTAGATTGTTTGGTTTGGTTTTATTAATTACTGATGAAAAATTTAAATTTAGATGATGGTTTATTTGACTGTGAGCTATTAAATAATTATTTTCATCTAAAAGATAAGTATATCCCGAAGAACCCAATTGAGATTTTTTAATTATTTCGATAATATCGTTAAGGAAAAATTTAGCCATTAAAACAGCGATAACAACATTATCTTTAGTTTGAACAGGCACGAAGATTTCAATTAAGGGTCCGTTTAAAGTATAATGAACTTCGCTAATTTTGATTCTGGCTTTTTTTGCTTCTTGGAAAAGTTGTAGTGGCGATAAATTATCTAACCGTAAGCTTTCTTGTATTTGATTATTATCCCTAATAAATTTTATGATTTCCTGACCATTTAAATCGATATAGGTTATTTCTAAAAGATTTGGGAACTGACTAATAATTTGATTCAAAATTTTTATAAAATTAATCTTATATTGATCAAAAGGAATATGAGCTATTTCAGTATAATTTTGAGGAATAATAATTTTTAAAGTCTCAATTAAATTAGTTAAAACTAATTCAGTTTCTTTTGTTTTGAGACTGTTTAGGTTGGTTTGGATGCTTAAAATATTATTTAAAGAAGTTTTGAAACTTAAATAAACACTTAAAGAACCTAAAATTAAAATTGAAGAAAGACTTAAAACTGTAAAATAAACATATAATTTTGTTTTTAAAGAATTAAGTTTAATTTTTAACATTATTGAATACCCATTTTAACTAAAGTTTGATAATCGAAATAATTATTTTCTAGGCTTTCCCATCTTCCTCTGCCCATAATGTCTAAAGAAAGAACCTCCCTTTGATTATATTTGTCCGGAACACCAAAAGTGTGAGCCAATTCATGATAAAACAAACTCGGTCCTATTTTTTTAAGTTCATTTTTCATTAAATAGTCTGCGGAAATAAAAACAAAACCTTGAAATTTACGAAGATTTGTGTTATAGGTCAAATTTTTTTCTAAAAAGGATATCTTTTCTTCAGAAATTAAACCTCCATATAAACCTGCTCCTTCATAAATAATTACTAATATGTTATAAGCATTATTGGAGAGGAAAGCAAAGTTTTGATCTATTTGTCCTTGAATTATTTGATTCTCAATTTCTTCGGCAATTTTGATAGCTTTAATAATGTTATGATTTTGTTCTTCAGACAATTGTATATTTTTAATATCTAAAATTAAAGGTTTGGGATAAATTTTATAATCTAAATGAGAAAGATTCTTAAATTGTAAATTGTGAAAAGCTTTTATTTTTTCTAAAGTTTCTTCAATATTTTTATGCCAGTTATCAGGAAGAGATTTGCTTGAAGCAACATAAAAAACCATTAAATTTATATTGTTTAATGAGATTTGAGGATTATTATAGAAATGCGGTTCGATTTTTGTTTCTAGTTGGGGAGTTTTTATTCTGTAGATTCTTAATAAAATAATTAAACCAATTAAAACAATCAATAAAAATATGAAAACATAAATAAATTTATTTTTCATTCAGCTACTTCAAGAATTTTGTTTATCTTTTTTAAGGTTGAAGGTCCAACAAAACCGGTTCCTTTTGCAAATCCCCAAGGTTTTAAAATTTCATCTCTATATTTTTCTTGGAACTTAATAACAGCTTTCAAAGTGATTGATCCAAAATAGCCAGTAATTAAATCCGATGATAAAAGTTTTTCTTTAACTAAAACTTCTTGGAGTAATTTAACATCATCACCTCTGTCTCCTTTTTTAAGAAATCTTCGCAACTGTTTTAAGTTTATGGAATGTTGATTGGTATTTAACGAGATATTACCAGCGTAATCAACAGCTTTAAGTAAATAATAATAAGTTTTACCTATTTGAACATTTTTATCAATAAAAGAAGTAGTTGTTGCCCCTTCAAGAATAAGTTCACCAATAATATTTTTCTTTTCAGAACGATAAATATTAATATGACGAAAATCATCGTCATCAGGATTTTGCCAAGAGATTTGAACTCCAAGACCTGATAAGCGTCTTAATTTTATGTTTGTTGGTGGTTGCGGGGGAACAATATCGGCAAAAGCTATAATAGCAAATTTGGTTAAATGGGAAATAAAACCAACAACAACCTTTCTTTGAGTGTCAACAAAAGATTTTTCGAGCGGAATCCAAATTTTTTTGTTTTCGTCAAAATAAGCTATTTTTAAATCATTTTCTTTAATATTTTTTTGCTTTAAAAATTCTTGATTATAGGGAATTTCAATTTTGATTTCTTTATCTAACTTTTTAATTTCTTGATTTTTTTCATCAAAAATTTGTATTTCATAGACATTGCTTAACAAAGAAACATTCTTTTGAGGTGGAATTTCAGTGACTGGTTTGATTTCTATATTTAACTCTTGAGCTTGGCTAACTGTAAATTCAGGAATTTCAATTTTGGTTTTATCTTCCAAAACAATTTCCTTTTTTTCTTGAGGCAAGAGTTTTATTTCAGTTTCTTTAAATAAAGGTTTATCACTTAATTTTTCTAAGTTTAAGTTTAAATAAAGATCTTCCTGACCAACTTCTTTTTCTTGAAGGGGGCTCATATAAAGAATATCTCCGATTACTTTTTGTGCTTGTAAGTAGAATTTTTGATGAGGCGAAATTTCAAAAATAAAATTTCCCTCCCCATCTGTTTTTGTATTAAAAATTCCTTCTTTATCCGATCCCAAATAAACTGAAGCTTCTTTAACTGGTTGGTTATTGACTAAAACCTTCCCTTTTATTTTTACTATTTGAGATGTTTTCTTTTGTAATTTAATTTCTAAATTGAGAACCTGACCGGCTCGAATATCTATTTCGTTCGATCCTTCTTTAAAAACATATTGTTGAGTTGGGTCAAAAACAGAAATTTTATATCTTCCTTCGGCAAGAACAAAGCTGACTTTACCGTTTTCATCAGTGGTTTGGTTATCTTCAACTATTTGAGGAAAATTACTAAGTAAAGTATTGTATTTGACAATAATACCTTTTAAAGGATTATTATTTTCATCTTTAACAAAAATATTTAAAGTACTTGTTACAAATTGCTGTGTCGATGTTGATTGATCAAATTCGTGTTCTGATGGTGTTTGTTCTGGATGAGAAGGTTGGTTAGCTAAAATATCGAGTTCAATTCTTAAAGAAATTTCTTGGCGAGCTTCAATTCGAATGTTATCAATTTTAGAAGAAGCATATTTGTTTGAAGAATCATAGATTTTAACTGAATAGACCTGAGGGTACAGTTGAAATGTTGCTTTACCAACATTGTCCGTATGCGATTCTCGAACAAGATAATTATCTTTTAAAATACTAACTGTTATTTGAGATAAAGGGTTTTGGTTTTTGTCGAAAACATAAACATTTAAAGTCCCTAAGTTTTGTAAATAATCCGTTGGATTTCCTGAATAACCCCAAATACAATTTGGACCTAAAAAAAGTGGTAAAATAATAAGAATGAATAGCACTTTATTTTGGGGCATTTTTTGTAAGTTGGTAAATTACGGCCTTTTATTTTAAAAATTATAAAACCAAATAGCTGTTTAATTATCCACAATTCATAAATTAAAAATGATCAAAAAATTGTTTTCTTTTTTTCAGAAAGATTATTTACAAGAATGGCAACCAATTGTTGATAAAATTAATTCTTGGGAAAAAGAATTTGAAAAAATTCCAGACGATAAATTAAAAGATAAGACTTTTGAATTTAAAGAAAGAATAAAGAAGGGCGAAAGTTTAGATGACATTTTGTCTGAAGCCTTTGCTTTAGTTCGCGAAGCTGCCAAAAGAACTTTAAATCAAAGACATTATGATGTTCAAATTTTAGGAGGAATTGGTCTTCATAAAGGAATGGTAGTTGAAATGATGACCGGTGAAGGTAAAACTTTAACCGCAACTTTAGCTTTATATTTAAATGCTTTAACCGAAAACGGCGTTCATTTAGTGACTGTTAATGATTATTTAGCTCAACGAGATACTGTTTGGATGGGCCAGATTTATTATTTATTAGGACTGTCAACAGCCTGTTTAGTTCATGAAGCAGCTTTTGTTTATGATCCTAATTTTGTTTCTGAAAATAAAGATGTTCAAAGAGATACCCTCGGTGCTTTTCAAGTTTTTCATGAGTATTTAAGGCCGGTTTCGCGTCGGGAAGCTTATTTAGCTGATATTGTTTATGGCACCAATCATGAATTTGGTTTTGATTATTTAAGAGACAATTTAGCTTTAAAAGAAGAAGACTTGGTTCAAATTAAAGGTTTAAATTATGCTATTGTTGATGAAGTTGACAGCATCTTAATCGATGAAGCCAGAACCCCCTTGATCATTGGCGGTTATGAAGCTGAAGAAGTTAATATCTACTATTTTTACGATGGATTAGCAAAAAGTTTAAAACCAGAAATTGATTTTACTATTGATGAGAAAAAGAGAAGAGTTTTTTTAACTGAAGAAGGTTTAGATAAGATTCAAAGAATTTTAGGTTACAATCCTTATGAAGTTATGGATCTTAAAGCAACCCATCATTTGGAGCAAGCTCTTTCAGCTAATTATCTTTTTCAAAAAGACAAAGATTATGTTGTCAAACAGGGTGAAGTTATTATTGTTGATGAATTTACAGGACGGCTGATGTTTGGTCGGCGTTGGTCCGGAGGACTGCATCAGGCAATTGAGGCTAAAGAAAGAGTTCCTATAAGACCGGAAATGAGAACTCTTGCAACAATCACAATTCAAAATTTTTTTAGGAAATACAAAAAGTTAGCCGGTATGACCGGAACTGCCGCCACCTCAGCTGAAGAATTTTTAAAGGTTTATAATTTAGAAGTTGTTGTTATTCCGCCAAATAAGCCGTGTATCCGCAAAGACCATCCAGATAAGATTTTTGTAACTCAAGAAGCAAAATGGCAAGCAGTTGCTCAAAAGATTAAAGAATTGTATAAAGAGGGAAGACCGGTTTTAGTTGGCACAACCTCTATTGAGAAAAATGAAAAACTGTCAGAAATGTTAAAAAAAGAGGGTGTTCCGCATAATATTTTAAATGCTAAAAATCATGAAGAAGAGGGTAAAATCATTGCTCAAGCAGGAAAATTGGGAATGGTGACTGTGGCAACTAATATGGCTGGTCGCGGTGTTGATATTATTTTAGGAGGCAATCCACCTGATCCTGAAGAAGCAAAAAAAGTTAGAGAACTCGGAGGACTTTTTGTTATTGGTACGGAAAGACACGAGGCTCGTCGAGTTGATAATCAGTTAAGAGGCCGAGCTGGTCGGCAAGGTGATCCAGGTGAAACCCAATTTTTTATTTCTTTAGAAGACGACCTGATAAGAATTTTTGGCGGTGAAAAAATAAAACAAATTGTTGAAAAATTTAATTTACCTAAGGATCAACCAATTGAACATCAAATAGTAACTAAAGTTATTGAAGAAGCCCAAGCCAAAGTTGAAGGATTTAATTTTGATATTCGAAAACATTTATTAGAGTACGATGATGTTATAAACGCTCAAAGGGAAAAAATTTATTCAGAAAGAAGAGAATTTTTACTAAATATTAAAGATACCGAAGAATTTTTAAAAGAAGAATTTGACAAGTTAAAAGAAGAAAGTGAAGAGATTAAAAAATTTATTTTTGGTACCAATGAAAATGTTGAAGAATTTTTTTGGAAGAAATTTAATGAGTTAAAAGAATTTTTATCTGTCTTATCAGCAGATAAACATGAAGATTTTAAAAGTTTGTTAAAAACAATAATTTTACAGGCTTATGATTATTTATGGAGAGAGCATCTTCATTATTTAGAAGATTTAAAAAGCTCAGTTAGTTTTCGTGGTTATGGTCATAGAGACCCTTTAGTTGCTTTCAAAAAAGAAGCCTATGAAGCTTTTATTAACTTCCACCGAGTTTTAAGAATAAATGTTTTTCAAATGCTTATGAATATCCAGATTCAGGTTCCCAAAGTTGAGATTGGCAGAAATGATCCCTGTCCCTGTGGTTCGGGTAAAAAATATAAAAAATGTGGCTTACTTAATACTCCTGAACATCAAGAAAAAATGAAAAAATTAGCTTCTAATCGCTGACCCATTTAACAATAAAATTGTGGAAGAATTTTCTTGATAAAATTAATTTGGGATTTTAGTTAGTATAATTTTTAATAATCATTTTTCTTTTAAGTAATAATAGTTTTTTATAGATAATTTACAATTATTGCGTTCATTTATGGTCTTTTATAGAAATATCCACAGACTTGACAAGTTAACTAATTTTTATTATAATACTAATTATTGAATGATTAGTTAAGTATTTCATCTTTTCTTAAAAGGCTTTTAAAAAGCCCCCTTTTAATGTTTGCAGCCAAAAATTTTTCAAAATTTTCCCATTTAGAGCCTGATCACCTTTTATCAGATTTACGTGATTCTTTTGATAGATTTTTAGAACAAGGATTGCATAAGGTTTTCAAGGAATATTTTCCTATTTTTGATTATTCAGAAAAAGAACTTAAATTAGATTTTGTGAATTATGAGGTTGGACCACCAAGAATTTCAGAAGCAGAAGCTAAATATTACGGAATTAATTATGAAGCACCATTAAGGGTTACTCTTAAATTAGAAAATTTAATCACCAAAGAGGAGAGAAATCAAAAGATATTCTTTGGAGAAATCCCAATAATGACTAAAAATGGTAATTTTATTATCAACGGGATTGAAAGGATTATTGTTAGTCAGCTTCTTCGTTCTCCCGGAGTTTATTTTAATTTCCTTCTCTATGGAGAAAGTAAAAAATTTGGCGCCAAGATTATTCCACAGCAAGGTGCTTGGTTAGAATTTCAAACGGAGGGAACTAATATTTTGACAGTAAGAATCGATCGTAGGAAAAAGGTGCCAGTAACAATTATATTAAAAGCTTTCGGATTTGAAAATAATGAAGAAATCTTAAAAGTTTTTTCTAACCAAGAGATAATTATCAATACTCTTAAGAAAGATCCGACTGAAACCAAAGAAGAAGCTCTTTTGGAAATTCATCGAAAATTAAAACCTATCGAGCCTAATACTTATGATAATGCTGTTTTTTATTTTGAAAGCACATTTTTAAATACCTCTCGATATAATCTTTCTCCAATAGGAAGATTTCATATTAATCGAAGACTTCAACGATCATCTCAGTCGCTTGTTTTAGAAAAAGATGATGTTAAAGCTATTGTTGAAGAAATTTTAAGGTTAAATAAGGATTCTAAAGCTGAAGCTGATGATGTGGATGCTTTATATAATCGAAGAGTCAGAGATGTCGGCGAACTTTTGGAAAACCAGGCACGGATTGGTATGATACGACTTAAAAAAGATATTCAAGACAGAATGAGCGGTATTTCAAAAACACAAACTTTGATGCCATCGCAAGTAATTTATCCAAGAAAATTTATGAATACTTTGATTGAATTTTTCAATACCTCCCCCTTATCTCAGATTTTAAAACAGGTTAATCCTTTATCAGAAACAGAGCATAAAAGGAAATTAACTGCTGGTGGTCCGGGTGGTCTTTCCAAAGAAAGAGCAACTTTGGAAGCTCGTGATGTTCATCCTACTCATTATGGTAGAATTTGCCCTATCCAAACACCTGCTGAGGGTCAAAATGTGGGCATTGCTTTAAATAAAGCTCTTTATTCTAAAAGAAATGAATTAGGATTTTTAGAAACTCCGTATTTACGAGTAAAAGGCGGTAAAGTGACCAAAGAAATAGTTTGGCTTACTGCTGATCAAGAATTTAAAGAAGTCATAGCTTCAAGATTTATAAACTTAGACAACAAAGGAAATATTTTAGATGAAAAAATAGAAGCTCGAGTTTATGGAGAGCCCAAATTAGTCGATAAAGAAAGAATTACTTTAATCGAGGTTTCTCCTTTTCAGATTTTTTCTTTAGCTACATCACTTATTCCTTTTGTTGAACATGACGATGCTAATCGAGCTCAGATGGGTTCAAATATGCAAAATCAAGCTGTTCCTTTAATTAAACCAAATATCCCACTTGTTTCAACCGGATTAGAAGAAAAAGTTGCAAAAGAGTCGGGGCAAATTTTAATAGCCGAGGAAGATGGTGAAGTTATAGAAGTTGACGCTGATCATATTACTATAAAATATCGAACCAATAAAGGCTATCAAAAGAAGATTTATCATCTTAAAAAATTTATTCGTACCTCCGAATTTACTTGTTATAATCAAAAACCAATAGTAAAAAAAGGACAAAAAATTAAAAAAGGTGATATTTTAACTAATGGACCGGCAATTTATGATGGTTGCTTAGCTTTAGGACAAAATGTTTTAATTGCTTTTTTGCCTTGGTATGGGTATAACTATGAAGATGCAATTATTATTTCCGAAAGATTATTAAAAGAAGATATTTTCACTTCTGTTTATTTAGAGGAATTTTCTGTTGATGTTTTAGATACTCGTTTAGGACCAGAGATAACTACTTATGATATTCCTGAGGTTCCTGAAGCTAAATTAAAAAATTTAGATGTTGAGGGCTATGTTCAAGTTGGAACATACGTAAGGCCGGGAGATATTTTAGTAGGCAAAATTACACCTAAAAGAGAAATTGAGCTTACTCCTGAAGAGAAACTTCTTAAAGCTATTTTCGGAGAAAAAGCAGAGGAGAAAAAGGATTCTTCTTTGTATCTTGAACCAGGTAAAGAGGGTAGGGTAATCAAAGTTAAGGTTTTAGATCGAAGCAAAGGAGAGATTACTGAACCCGGTGTTCTAAAGAGGATTTTTGTCGAAATTGCTAAGCTAAGAAAAATTCAAATCGGTGATAAATTAGCTAATCGTCATGGTAACAAAGGGGTTATTGCCGCAATTTTGAAAGAAGAAGATATGCCTTTTTTGCCAGATGGAAGGCGTATCGATGTTATTCTTAATACCACCGGAATTATTTCAAGAATGAATGTTGGTCAAATCTTAGAAGCTCATTTAGGCTGGGCAGCTCATAAGCTTAATTATCGTGCTATTGTTCCACCTTTTTCTGGAATTACCCCCGAAGATATTAAAAAGGAATTAAAAAAAGCTGGACTTCCCGAAGATGGGAAAACAGTTTTGTATGATGGTTTGACAGGTGAACCATTTCATCAACCAGTTGTTGTTGGTTATATGACAATTATGAAATTGGTTCATATGGTTGAAGATAAAATTCATGCTCGTTCAATTGGTCCTTATTCTTTAATTACCCAACAACCATTAGGTGGTCGAGCCCAATTTGGTGGTCAAAGGTTGGGTGAGATGGAAATGTGGGCATTAGAAGCTCATGGTGCTACTGAGATTCTTCAAGAGATGCTAACAATAAAATCTGATGATGTTCGAGGTCGTACCTTAGCTTATGAGCAGATTATCAAAGGCGAGGATATTGAAGTTACTTCTTATTCGACAGTGTTTGATGTTTTATTAAACGAACTTCGCGGTTTAGGTTTTAATGTAGAGATTCATTATCGCGAAAAACAAATTGAATCAGATAAAGAACCAGTGCAAGAAGAAATTATTATTAAAGAAACGCCTAAAGCCAATGAATAAAAAAATTTCCACTTCCGAAATAGAGAAAATTGTTTTAAAAATAGCTTCACCGGAAGAGATTTTAAGCTGGAGTTATGGCGAGGTTCTTAGACCAGAGACTATTAATTATCGTACTGGGAAACCTGAAAGAACCGGTTTATTTTCTGAAGTTATTTTTGGTCCGATGAAAGATTTCGAATGCTCTTGTGGTAAATATAAAAAACCCCAGATTAAAGGGATAGTTTGTGAGCGATGCGGAGTAGAAATCACCCATTCTTCAGTTAGAAGGGAAAGAATGGGTCATATAACTTTAATCTCACCAGTAGTGCATCTTTGGTTTTTAAAAGTTTATCCCTATCCATTGAGAATTTTTTTAGATATTCCTATTAATCAATTAGAAAAGGTTATTTACTATTCAGCTTATATTATTACTAAAGTAAATAATACAGAGAAAGAAAGAATTTTGAAAGAAATCGAGAAGGAATATAAGGAAATAATTTCTAAAAGCGAATCTCGAGAAGAAAAAAAACAAAAAACGGCAATTTTTAATCAAATTAGGGAAGAGCTTAAATCAATTCAGGTTAAAAAAATTTTATCAGATGCTGAATATTTTTATCTTTCTAGAAAATACCCTAATACTTTTGAGGTGGGTATTGGTGCTGAACCAATAAGAAGATTTTTAGAGGAAATTGATTTAGAAGAACTCAAAAAACAAACCCAACATCGACTTATGAAGGCAAAAGATATTGATAAACAGTATTTATCTTTAAAATTAAAATTTATTAACGCTTTCATTAAACATCGACGCAGACCTGAATGGATGATTTTAACCGTTCTTCCTATAGTTCCTCCAGATTTAAGACCAATAGTTCAATTAGCTGGCGGTAAGTATACTTCGTCTGATCTTAATGATCTTTACCGAAGAATTATTAATCGTAATAATAGATTAAAAAAGCTTTTGGAACTCAAAACTCCAGAGATAATTTTAAGAAACGAGAAACGTATGCTTCAAGAAGCCGTTGATGCTCTAATCGATATTACTATTAAAAAAGAAAAAATAATAATTGGTCGAAAGGTTATTAAATCTTTGGCTGATAATTTAAAAGGAAAAGAAGGAAGATTCCGCCAAAATCTTTTAGGTAAAAGAGTTGATTATTCTGCAAGATCAGTGATTGTTGTTGGACCGGAACTAAGAATCAATGAATGCGGCTTGCCTAAAAAAATTGCTTTTGAAATTTTTAAACCCTTCGTTATTCACGAGCTTTTAAAAGAGGAAAAAGCTCAAACAACTAAGCAGGCAAAATATTTAATCGAAACTCAAGATCCTGATGCTGTTGCTGCTTTAGAGAAAACAGTTCAAAATAAATATGTTTTATTAAACAGAGCTCCTACTCTGCATAAATTAGGTATTTTAGCTTTTAGACCAATTTTAATTGAAGGTTTAGCTATAAGAATTCCCCCTTTAGTTTGCGAAGGTTATAATGCTGATTTTGATGGCGATCAAATGGGGGTATTTTTGCCTCTTTCAGAAGCAGCTCAAAAAGAAGCTCGTGAAATTTTAGATGCCAGCAAGAATCTTCTCCGACCTGGTACTGGAGAACCGATAACTAAACCACAAAGAGATATTATTATTGGACTTTATTATTTAACTGTAATAGTTCCAGGTAGAAAAGGAGAAAATATTAAAGTTTATGATGAAAAAGAAGCTTTATATTTATATTTTCAAAATATTATTGATCTTCATGCGAAAATTTTTGTTAAAAATTTCAAAAACGAAAAAAATCTTGAAACTTCTGTTGGTAGATTAATTTTTAATCAATTACTTCCGGATGACTTCCCTTATGTTAATAAAGTTATTAATAAAAAAAGTATTTCGCCTATTATTTCAGAACTCTTAGCTAAATATGGTCAAGAAAAAACAGCGCTTATTTTAGATAATCTAAAAGAACTTGGTTTTAAATATGTTACTCTTTCGGGACTTACTTTAGGTATTGATGATTTAAAAGAACCAGAAATTTATAATGAAGTAGTAAACAACTCTTTAGCTAAACAAAGAGAAATTGAAAACGCTTATGAAGAAGGATGGTTAAGTGAATTTGAAAAAACTATTCAACTTCAAGAAATTTGGGGATTAGCTCGTCAAGAATTAGAAAAAGATATCCAAAGAATTACCAGTCCTATCGATAATGTTATGTTAATGATAAATTCCGGAGGCCGAGGAACAATGGCTCAGCTTTCACAAATGACAGCTATTAAAGGTTTGGTTTACAATCCTCAAGGTGAGGTTATTGAACTGCCAATTTTATCTTCTTATAAGAAGGGCTTAACTCCTCATGAATATTTTATTGCTACTCATGGAGCACGTAAAGGTGCCTCCGATAAAGCTCTAAAAACACCCAAGGCCGGTTATCTAACAAGAAGATTAGTAGATGCTTTACATGACATAATTATTCGTGAAGAAGATTGCGGTGATAAAAACGGTATAATAATTAAAAGAGATTTTTTGAAAGAAGCCGGAGATGAATTTAAGGATCAAATTTATTCAAGGGTTAGTTTAGAAAAAGTTGTTGATAAAGAAGGTGATGTCTTAGTTAACGAAGGAGAAATAATTACTAGGGAAATCGCCGAAAAAATTGATAAAGCTGGTATTAATGAAATTAAAGTTCGCTCTCCATTTACTTGTAAAACTTTGTATGGAATTTGTCAAAAATGTTACGGTTTAGATCTTTCTAATGATAGAATAATCAAGTTAGGCGAAGCTGTAGGAATTATAGCTGCCCAATCCATTGGCGAACCAGGCACCCAATTGACAATGCGTACTTTTCACTACGGTGGGATTGTCGGGGCTGTAGATATCACCACAGGACTTTTAAGGGTTGAAGAAGTTTTAGAAATTAGAACACCAAAAACTGAGGCTTTAATTTCGCCTTTATCTGGAAAGATTGAAAAAATCGAGGAAACGCCTAAATATTATCTTGTTAAAATAAAAAGTGCTCTAAGTAAAACGTCCCCAAAATCAAGTAATAAAAAAAGGGAGATAATTTTAAAAGTTCCTAAACAATTTAAACTTCTAATTAAAAAGGGACAATTTGTGAATAAAGGCCAAGTTTTAAATGAAGGTATTGAAGATCCTAAAAAAATTTATCGTACCTGTGGTAAGTTAAGTGTTTTTCAATACATCTTAAAAGAAGTTAAAAAAATTTATAATGAGCAAGGCGCAGGTATTCATAATAAATATCTTGAGCTTGTAATTAGAAAGATGCTTTCTCGAGTTATGGTTATCGATCCTGGTGATAGTGAATTTATTATTAATGAAATTATTGAAAAAGATATGTTTTTAGAGGAAAACAGAAAATTAAAAGATCAAAACAAAAAACCTGCCAAGGGCATTTTACTTTTGACTGGTATTAAAAAAGTAGCTTCAACAGCTTATAGTTTCTTATCAGCAGCTTCTTTCCAAGAAACTTCAAGAGCCTTAGTTCAGGCTGCTTTAGAATGTAGGCCAGATTATTTAAGAGGCATTAAGGAAAATATAATTATTGGTCGTAAACCACCAATTGGTCAAGAATTTCGAAAACAATGGCTCAGAAAAAAGGAACAAGAACAGTTAAAACCGGAAGAGATTCTAAAAGTAAAAGATTAGGAGTAAAGTTATTTGCTGGACAGATTGTTGAGCCAGGCAATATTATAGTTCGTCAAAGAGGAACAAAATTTTTACCGGGCAAAAATGTTGCTAAAGGAGGTGATGATACTTTATATGCTCTCAAGAAAGGAACGGTTCAATTTAAAACAATAAGAAAAACAACTTTCTCTGGTAAAAAAATTTGGAAGAAAGTTGTTAATGTGATTTAAACAACTTCAGCCACCTTCTATAAGGCAAAGGAAATTTTTTGGTGAAGTTTATTACTTCCTGTTTAATTTTTTCGGTTTTTTCTTTTCTAATTAAAACTCTCTCAAAAAATTCAGCAATCAAGACCATTTCTTTTTCTTTCATTCCTCGCGAAGTTACTGCCGGTGTTCCCAATCTAATTCCTGTGGGGTTAAATGGTGAAATATCGCCCGGTAAAGAATTTCGATTAGCAACAATGTTTGCTTTTTCAAGTAAATTTTCGGCTATCTTACCCTCTAAGTTTAGCGGTTTTAGATCAATAAGCATTAAATGGTTATCGGTTCCATTAGTAAAAAGTTTAAAGCCTCTTTTTTGAAGTTCTTGACTTAATTTTTGTGAATTTTTAAATATTTGCTTTTGATAATTGAGAAAATTTTTTTGAAGAGCCCGTCTAAAAGTATAAGCAATTCCAGCAATGGTATGAAGATGAGGTCCGCCTTGAAGTCCAGGAAAAACTGATTTGTTAATTTTATCTTCAAGTTCTTTTTTCATAAAAATAACTGCACCTCTTGGTCCTTTTAAAGTTTTATGTGTTGTTGTTGTTACTACCTCAGCATAAGGAAAAGGTGATGGGTGAAGCCCAGCAATTACCAGTCCAGCAATATGGGAAATATCAGCAACATGATAAGCACCAACTTTTTTAGCAATTTTGTGGAATTTTTTAAAATCAAGTTTTCGTGGATAAGCAGTGGTTCCGGAAATAATAATTTTTGGTCTATATTCTAAAGCTAATTTTTCTAATTTACCAAAATCTATTTTCCCTGTTTTTTCATCTATTTCATATTGAACCGAATTAAAAAGTTTGCCGGCATAACTTACTTTATGGCCATGAGTTAAATGGCCACCGTGAGATAAAGTCAGACCCATAATCGTTTCTCCGGGATTTAATAAACCTAAATAAACCGCTAAATTAGCTGGTGAACCAGAGTAAGGTTGAACATTTACTGACCATTTATTAGAATTTAATTTGAAGGTTTTTAGAGCCCTGTCTTTCGCTAAATTTTCAATTTGATCAATAAAAAAATTTCCGGGATAATATCTTTTCCCGGGATAACCCTCAGCGTATTTATTTATAAGTGGTGAACCGACAACAAATAAAGTTTCTAAATCAACAAAATTTTCTGAAGGAATTAGCTCTAAAGTTTCTTCTTGTCTTTTAATTTCTTTTTCAATTATTTGCCAAAGTTTTTTGTCCATACTATTAATTATAACCTTAATTGATGCGATAGATAAAAGATTCAAGAATTAAGATTTAAGATTCAAGAATTAAGAATAAAAATTTATTAAACGCGTATATTTATTCGCGTCTATTCGCGTTAAAATAATATTAATGATAATTGATGGAAAAAAGTTGGCTGAGGAAATTTTGAATAATTTAAAAGAAAAAAGGAAAAATTATGGAAGATTGAAAATTGCTGGTTTTTTAATTGGTCAAGATAAAGAAAAATTTAGTTTTTTGAAGATTAAACAAAAATTTGCTGAGGAGCTGACAATTGAATTTAGAATTTATGAAATTGACGAAAATTTATCTAAAAAGAAAATTAGAAAATACATCAGTCAAATTTTAAAACATAAAACAATTCAAGGAGCAATTATTCAATTACCAATCCCAGAAAATTTACCAACCCAATATATTTTAAATTCAATTCCGGCAAAAAAAGACATTGATTGTTTATCAAGTCGACTTTTGGGAAAATTTTATACAGATACGCCACTTATAAAGCCACCAGCAGTTGAGGTTATTGATTTTTTAAAGAATAAATACAATTTAGATTTTGTTGGCAAGGAAGTTTTAATTGTTGGATATGGAAATTTAGTAGGCAAACCTTTGGTTCATTATTTTGCTAAACAAAAAGCAACAGTGATTATTGCTAATTCGAAAACAGATTTAAAAAAATTCTTAAATTCAGTTGATATAATTATTGCTGGCGCAGGTAAACCACATTTAATTAATGATTGCAAAAAAGATGCTCTTTTAATTGATTTTGGTTATTCAGTTGTTAATAATAAAATTTACGGTGATTTTGATTTTGAAAAATTAAAAGATAAAGCAAGTTTAATTACATCAACTCCGGGAGGAACTGGTCCAATTTTAGTTGCTAAACTTTTTGAAAATTTCTTTAAATTATTGGAATGTAGAGTGAATATCTAATTTGATTTTGCTGACTAAATTATGATAAAATAATTTTAAATTAAATATATAATTTTTGATTTTTAATATTTTATGCTGCCGAGGTGGCGGAATTGGCAGACGCAGCGGACTCAAAATCCGCTGACCGTTAAGGTCGTGAGGGTTCGACTCCCTCCCTCGGCAATTTTAGATTATAATATTATTACGGCTGGAGCTCGTTGAGTTTTTGACGGCTCCATTCCGAACACCCCCGGCTCGAGCCGGGGGGAAATTATTTTAAAATATAAATATGATTACCTGTTTAGGAACAGCAACTTTGGATATTATTTTAAGATGTCAAGAAATTAAACCCGGCAGTAAAATAGATGTTACTGAGACATTTTTTTCTTTAGGCGGCGGTGCCTTAAATGCTGCCACAACTTTTAAAAATTTAAATTTGCCATACCGAGCTTATTTTCGTTTAGGAAATGATTTAATAGCTAAAATAATTTTTCAAAGAATAACAAAAGAGAAAATTAATTCTAAAATTTTTTATCACCAAGGTTCTTCACAATTCTCGATAGTTATTTTAACTCCTCAAAAAGAAAGAACAATTTTTGTTTACCGTGGTATTAGTGACCATTTTTCTTTAGCTGAGCTTTACCAAATTAAACAAACTGATTTTTACTATTTAACAACAACTAATACATCTCCACAAATTTTTTATAGGTTTCTTTTAAAAATAAAACCAAAATCTAAATTAATTGCCATCAATCCAAGTAAAACCTTTTTAGAAGATCGCCATGCCTACAGAGTTTTAAGTTTAGCTGATGTTTTATTTCTTAATCACGAAGAAGCTGGGCTATTTTTAAAGAAAAAAGCTGGAACCTTAGTTTTGGGTAAAGAAATTTTTTTTAAATTAAAACCAAAAATTTTAGTTTTGACCTTAGGCGAAAAAGGTTCAATTACTTTTTTTGAGAACAAGATTTTCAACGCTGGTATTTTTAAACCTAAAAAATTAGTTGATTCTACTGGTGCCGGTGATGCTTTTGCCAGTGCCTTTTTTAGTAATTTGGTTTTAAATAAAAATTTAAACGACGAAGTTATAAAGAGATCAATCACCTGGGGTAGTGCCAATGCTTCAGCTAATTTAGAAAAACTTGGCGCTCAAATTGGCCTTTTAAAAAAGAAAGATTATTCTCGATACAAAAATTTGAGAATTGTTAAAATAAGTTTTGTCTAAGATTTATCTATAATGAACAAAATAAAAACACTTCTTTGGGAAAATCTTTATCCTCGCCAAATTGTTTTAAAAAACGCTTTTTGGCTTTATCTTTCGGAAATTTTTTCCAAAGGTTTTAGAGTAATTGTTTTTCTTTTAATCGCTCGCTTTTTAGGTCCTAAAGATTTTGGTATTTTGGAATATCTTTTATCTTTTATTGGTCTTTTTTTTCTTTTTGCTGATTTTGGTATCTCAACTATTTTTATTCGGGATTATCAACAAAAAGATGAAAAGGATGAATTACTCAAAAATGCCTTTGCTTTAAAATTTTTTTTATCTTTGCTGTTTAGCCTAATAGCTTTTGGGGGTTATTTTTTTGCTAAAAAATTTGACGGTTTTTTGTTATATTCTATTTTTGTAATTTTCCATTTTTTGCAAAATATTGAAAACTTTTTTGAATCTTATTTTGTGGCTATTGAAAGAGTTGAAAAAAGATTTGTATTTAATACTTTAGCTTCAATGGCTCTTTTAATTTTTATTATCGTTGGTTTCTTATTTAAAAAAAATATTTATGCAGTGGCTTTTGCCTATTTATTAAGTATGATCTTAGGGCTTTTAATAGCCTATCTTTTTTTTAAAAAAGAAGCTCGGCTTGCTTTTAAATTTAACCTTGCCTGGCTAAAGTACTATCTTTTTAACGGTCTCCCTTTGGCTTTATTTGGTCTTTTAGGTTATATATTTTTTTCAACTGATAAAATTTTTCTTTCCCACCTAAGAGGCATTGAAGAGACCGGTTATTATTCCGCAGCCTCAAGAATTGTCGGCGCTCTTTTTGTTGTTTCTTCTATTTTCAATACTGCTCTTTATCCTTATTTAGCCAGAAAAGTTAAAGAAAATAAAAAAGAGATTAATAAATTACTCGGATTTTTGATTGGCGGTTCACTTGTTGCTAGTTTTGGTTTAGCATTAATTACTTTTTTGATTGCTCCTATACTTGTTCCTCTTATTTTCGGTTTTAAATTTTTAAATTCAGTCTTAATTTTACAAACTTTTGTTTGGATTATAATTTTTGTTTATCCAACCAATTTTTTAGACCTTCTGCTTATTAGTTCCAACAGGCAATGGCTCGATTTCGGTTTAACAATTATCCCAGCCTTTCTTAATGTTTTTCTTAATCTTATTTTTATCCCTCAATATGGTGCCTTGGGAGCTGTTTATGCTAGTTTAATTTCTCAAGCTCTTAATTTCTTTTTAACCCTTTTAGCCACAGCTTATATTTTAAGAAAAAATCTTTCATCATAAATTTCTTTTTCTAAATTAGCAATTTCTCTTTGCCATTCATTTTCAATTTTTAAAACCTCTTCAATTTTAGCTTTAGTTTTAACTTTTTTAGGAATAAATAAAGAACAACAGTCATCACCCCTAAGTCGAGATACTTCTTCAGTGCCAATTTTTCGAGCGAAATTAATAATTTCCTGTTTGTCAAAACCAATTAATGGTCGCAAGACAAAACTGCTGACGGTCTGGGAAATAACCTCTAAATTTTGAATTGTTTGTGAAGCAACCTGACCCAAGCTTTCTCCAGTTACCAAACAATCTGCTTTTAATTCCTCTTTCAATTTTTCTGCTAATCTGAACATTGTCCGGCGATAAAAGATAACTAAAAATTCTTGAGGGATACGCTGATAATAAAATTTTTGAATTTTTAAAATATTGAAAAGATAAAGTTGCGAACCCAAATTATACTCATTCAAAACCTTAACTAATTTTTCAACTTTTTCTAAACTATCTTTAGATGTTTGGGGATAACTGTGAAAATGGACAAAATAGACTTTTAAGCCACGTTTCATAGCCAAAAAAGAAGCTACCGGTGAATCAAAGCCAGCTGAAAGTAAAGAAACTGCTTTACCGCTTGAAGAAACTGGTAAGCCCCCGGCGCCTTTTATTTTCTCCTTAGCCCAAAAGAATTTTTTATCCCGATATTCAAGATAAAACCTGTTTTTGCTCTTTTTATTAAATTGTAAATTATAATTTTTTTTCAAATAATTGACTATTTTTTCAAAAATTTGTTGAGAATTTAAAGGGTAATCTTTATAACCTCTTTTGACTTGAAGATTAAAATTTTTAATATCTTTTGGAAAATTAATTAAAACCTCATCGAGATTATCAAAAACTTCCACTTTAAAAATAACAGAAATGCCAAATATTTTTTTTAAACCCTCTTCAATTTTTGTTTCCGTTTTTAACCAAAAAACTCCACCTAAATTTTTAAGAAAATTCAAATTATCCTTAAATTTCTTTTTCAGATTATTAATCAAAATTTTTTCAAATAATTGTCTCTTCTTACCTTTTAAAGTAAGTTCAGGTGTTTTTAATAAATAATCCATTATGTTATAATCATTTTATGAAAAAGATTTGGAATTTAGAAACTAAAAACTTAATTCAGCAAAGAGTTGAACTTTATGGTTTTGTTGACAATATTCGCGATCACGGTAAAATTGTATTTATCGATTTGCGAGATCGCAGCGGTATAGTTCAGTGTGTTGTCGATCAGAATAATAATTTTTTTTCTTTGGTAAAAAATCTTAAACCAGCTTCAGTTTTAAAAATAATTGGCAAAGTTCAGCCTCGCCCAGCTCATTTAGAAAATCCTCGTTTAGAAACTGGCAAAATTGAAGTTGCCATTGAAGAGATAGAACCTTTGGCCTCGGCTAAAGATTTACCTTTTGAAGTGACAACTGATGGTTATGAAATTAACGAGGCTTTAAGATTAAGATATCGTTATTTAGACTTAAGAAGACCTCGACTTCAGAAAAATTTACGCCGACGGCATGAATTCTTACTTTTTCTTAGAAATTTTTTGGATGCCCTTGGATTTCTTGAAATTGAAACACCAATTTTAACAAAATCAACACCTGAGGGAGCTCGTGATTTTTTAGTGCCGAGCCGACTTTATCCGGGTAAATTTTATGCTCTGCCGCAATCACCTCAACAATATAAACAGCTCTTAATGGTTGCTGGTTTGGAAAGATATTTTCAGATTGCCCGTTGTTTTCGTGATGAAGATCCTCGAGCTGATCGCCAACCTGAATTTACACAACTTGATATTGAGATGAGTTATGTTGAAAGGGAAGATATTTTAAATTTAGTTGAGAAAATGCTTGTCGAAGCAATTCAAAATTTATATCCTCAGAAAAAAATTACTAAAATACCTTTCCCAAGAATTTCTTATGAAGAAGCAATTAGACTTTACGGTTCTGATAAACCAGATTTAAGGGAAGATCCTGAAAATAAAGACGAGCTTTCTTTTTGTTTTATTGTTGATTTTCCAATGTTTGAATGGAAAGATCCAGAAAAAAGATGGGATACTTTTCATCATCCCTTTACGCAACCAAAACTTCCTGACGATTCTAAAGATAAAGATGAAATAATTAAGGTTTTAGAAAGCAACCCCCAAATTTTACTCAGCGAGCAATATGATTTAGTTTTAAATGGTTATGAGATTGGTGGCGGAAGTTTACGAACAACTGATCCTGATATTTTAATAAAAGTTTTTGAGGTTTTGGGCCATAAACGCGAGGAAGTTTATCAAAAATTTGGGCATTTAATAGAAGCTTTTTCTTACGGTGTTCCACCTCATGGTGGTATTGCTCCAGGAATTGACCGAATCTTGATGATTTTAGAAAATGAAATAAGCATTAGAGAAGTTATCGCTTTCCCCAAGACCGGTGAAGCTCGAGATTTAATGATGGACTCACCAAGTGAAGTTAATGAAAAAGAATTAAAAGAACTGGGAATTGAAATTAAAGGTCGAGATTTAAAAAATAAAAAAGATGAAAAATAATTTTCTTTATTTCCTTTTAGCAGTTTTGACTGGAGCTTTAATAGGTGTCGGTCTAATTTATTTAGTTAAAGCAAAGAAAAATTATGTCGCTGTTTTTTTTAATAATGGTGCTGTTTATTTTGGCAAACTTTCAACTTTTCCAAGATTAAAACTTTATAATGCTATTTTTGTTCAAGTTGGTCAAGATGATCAGCTTTCTCTACAAAGATTCAGCGATGCTTTCTGGATGCCAGCTGGTCCACTTTATTTAAATAAAGATTCAATTTTATTTATTGCTCCTTTAAATGAATCAAGCCCTTTAGTAAATTTAATTGAAGGAAAAACTCTGCCTCAGCCAAGAATCCAACCACCCCAAGGACCAATTCAACCATCAGCTTCACCAACACCTCCAACTCAATAGCTCTTGACTTTTAAATTTTTTTTAGATAAAATTTATCTAGATTGATTTGGAAGTTTTTTGATTTAAAAAGAAAGCACTCTTAAAAGATTTTTAATTGCCTGGATTATTTAAATTCAGGATGATTTTTTTGAGAGTTTGATCCTGGCTCAGGGTGAACGCTCGCGGTGTGGATAAGGCATGCAAGTCATACGGTAGGAAGTTGGGGTTTCTCAACTTCTTACAGTGGCGAACGGGGCAGTAACACGTCTCTAACTCACCTCTTAGCCGGGGATAACTCGTCGAAAGGCGAGCTAATACCCGATAGCCCCAGTTAAACGCAAGTTTAACTGGGTAAAGCTGAAAAGCGCTAAGAGAGAGGGAGGCGGCCGATCAGCTAGTTGGTGAGGTAATGGCTCACCAAGGCTATGACCGGTAGGGGGCCTGAGAGGGTGTTCCCCGC
>CALHAT010000042.1 GCA_937934285.1 Minisyncoccota bacterium
TATAAAAAACAAATATCCTTAATTGAATATGAAATAAAAAATCCAAAAATAAAACCAAAAACAAAGAATGAGATAATAAAAAACCTAATTGAATCCTCATTAGAAGACAAAAACAACCTTCTTCTTAAACTTGATACCTCAATTAATGGATTATCGTATAAAGAAGCGAAAAGGCGTTTATTTCAATATGGTTTAAATGAAATAGAACATAATAAGAAACCTCATTGGTTAATTAGATTATTTGAAATAATAATAAATCCTTTAATCCTTCTTTTAATTTTTATTATTATAGTTTCTCTTCTTACTCAAGATATCCAAACTGCCATTATTATTTCTACTATGGTTTTAATAAGTGTTGTTATTAGATTTTTTCAGGAAAATCAGGCTTTTAACGCGGCAGAAAGTCTTAAGGCAATGGTAAGAACAACCTGCACTGTTATTCGTAATTCAAACAAGTTAGAAATTGATTTAAAACAGGTAGTGCCGGGCGATATTATAAAGTTATCAGCCGGAGATATTATCCCCGCTGATATTAGAATAATTGAAAGCAAAAACCTCTTTGTTAATCAATCATTATTAACAGGAGAAGCCTTACCGGTTGAAAAATATTCATTTTGCCAACAATCAAATAAAAATGTAAATCCGCTTGAACTTAAAAACATTTGTTTTATGGGGACAAATGTTGAAAGCGGACATGCTTTAGGTGTTGTTTTACAGACAGGTTTAAGCACTTATTTTGGCAGTTTGGTAAAAACGATTGTTGGTAAGAAGACACAAACGAGTTTTGATCTTGGAATTAATAAATTTACTTGGTTAATGATTGGATTTATGTTGATTATGGCACCTACAGTTTTTTTAATTAACGGTTTTGCTAAAGGGAATTGGTATGAGGCGTTTTTATTTGGAATTTCTGTTGCCGTTGGTTTAACACCTGAAATGTTGCCAGCCATTATTACTTTGAATCTTTCAAGGGGTTCGATAAATATGTCGAAAAAAAAAGTTATCGTTAAACAATTAAACTCAATACAAAATTTTGGAGCAATGAATGTTTTGTGCACAGATAAAACGGGAACTCTTACTTTAAACAGAATTACTTTAATTGATAATCTTAATATATTAGGAAAAACCGATCCTCAAGTATTACATTATGCTTATATTAACAGTTATTATCAAACTGGTTTTAAAAATCTTCTTGATACAGCAATTGTTAAACATGCCAAAGATAATAAGGTAGATGATATTGATTTTAATTACCGAAAAATTGACGAACTTCCATTTGATTTTAAAAGGAGACGGTTGTCGATAATTGTTGAAGACAAAGAAAAAAGGAAAATACTTATTTGTAAAGGCGCAATTGAAGAAGTTTTGAGTATATGTAAATATTATCAACTTAATAAAAAAGAATATCCACTTAAATCAGAAGCTTTAGAAAAAATTAAAAAGATAAATGAAAAATACAGTAAAGAAGGTTACAGAGTAATTGCTGTTGCTTATAGGCAAATAGATGATAAGAAGGATAGAAAAATTAACGAATTGGAAAATGACCTAATTTTTTCCGGGTTAATGACCTTTCTTGATCCTCCAAAAAAAACTGCCACCGAGGCGATTAAAAAATTAATTCATTATGGGATTGAAGTTAAGATACTAACTGGCGATAATGAGCTTGTAACTCATAAAATCGCACAAGAGGTTGGCATAAAAGTTAAAGGGATTTTGCTTGGAAAAGATATTGATAAGATAGATGACCAGGCTTTGCGTAGAATAACAGAAAATATTACTATTTTTGCCAAATTATCACCTGATCATAAAAGGCGGATTGTTAAAGCCTTAAAAAAATCGGGTCACGTTGTTGGGTTTTTAGGTGATGGAATAAATGATGCTCCGGCACTTAGAGAAGCTGATGTAGGAATTTCTGTTGAGGGAGGGGTTGATGTCGCAAAGGAGTCTGCTAGTATTATCCTTCTTGAAACTAGTTTGAACGTATTAGCTGATGGAGTGGTTGAAGGAAGAAAAGTATTTGGCAATATCATCAAGTATATAAAAATGGGAGCCAGTTCAAATTTTGGCAATATGTTTAGTGTTTTAGGAGCGAGCATTTTTCTTCCATTTTTGCCAATGACGGCAGTTCAGATATTGACCAACAGTCTTCTTTATGATATCTCTCAAACAGCCATCCCCTTTGATAATGTTGATAAGGAATATATCGAAAAACCAAGGAAATGGCAAATTAAAGATATTGGTCGATTTATGTTGTTTATCGGACCAATTAGTTCGATTTTTGATTATATTACATATTTCGTAATGCTTTTTATTTTTAACGCATGGACAAATCCTCCACTTTTTCGCACCGGTTGGTTTATTGAGTCGTTAACTACCCAAACAATGATTGTTCATGTTATTCGCAGTCAAAAGATGCCTTTTTTCCAGACCTGGGCAAGTTTACCCTTAACAATAATGACCTTTACAGTGATATTAACAGGCATAATTTTAACACTTTCTCCCATTGGTGGATATTTGGGTTTTGTGAAACTACCTTTATCTTATTGGCCAATATTGATTTTAATAGTTTTAAGTTATATTGTTTTAACTCAATTAGTTAAGACTTGGTATGTAAAAAAGTTCGGTTACAATTAAATTATTGTTTATTAAATACCAACTACTACTGTTATCTCTCCTTTAATATTCTTTTTCTCTTCTATTTTTTTTATTACCTCATCAATGCCTCCTCTTATAAAATCCTCATAAACCTTTGTCATCTCTCGAGCAATTGAGATATGGGTTTTTTCACCTAAAATTTCTCTTATTAGCTCTAAAGTTTTTATTAGGCGATTTGGTGATTCAAAAAAAATTATTGTTGGCACTTCTTTTTTTATTTTTAATTGTTTAATATCATGAAAGATTTTTTTAATTTCAGCCTCTTTTTTTGGCAAAAAACCTAAAAACAAAAATGGTTGAGTAGGTAAGCCTGAGGTGATTAAGGCAGATAAAATTGCTGATGGGCCGGGAATGGGGGTAATTTTTATATTTTCTTTTATTGCGTATTTGACTAAAAGTTGTCCGGGATCAGAGACTGTTGGCGTGCCGGCATCAGAAATCAAAGCCAATCTTTTTCCTCCTTTTAATTTTTCCAAAATAGCAGGAATTTTTTCTAGTTGGTTTTCATCGGTTAAATGAATTAAGGGTTTTTTAATTTGATAGTGATTTAAAAGCCTTAAGGCAATATCCGTTGACTCGCAGATTACCTCATTAACTTGCCTTAAAATTTCAATTGCTCGAAAAGTGATATCTTTTAGATTGCCAATAGGGGTTGAGACTAAAAATAAATCACCGGAATTTGATTTCATTTTTTTATTATAAAAAAACGATTCTGTTTTGTCTTATTTGAGATATTTTTTGTATTTACCAAAGCATAGTCTTGGCCCAAACCCTAAAGGATGAAGTTCTCTAATTGTTGTTTTAACAACCTTTTTCTTATCAGAATCAGAGATTAAAATTTCTATATCATTTTTATTTAATTCAGCAAACTCCCAAAGAAGTTGGCGGCAAATCCCACAGGGACCTGA
>CALHAT010000043.1 GCA_937934285.1 Minisyncoccota bacterium
AACCCTATATTCCCGGCAGCAGCTTAAAGGGAGCTTTTAAAAGACTTTTACTTAGTCAAAACCCTCGTATAAATGAAAGGTTGCTTTCTAATATTGCCTTTGAAGATTTTTATTTTTTAAATTTGAAAAGGAAAATTAGAAAAGTTGTTAGGAAAAATCCTTTTAGCAGAAAAAGTTCAGTTAAAAATTATGTTGAATTTGTTGAGGAAGGATTAGCAGTGGGTAAGATCTATTTTCCAGCTAAAACAATAGCTGTTCAAAATTTATCTGAAATCATAAAAAGCGCTTTTACTTTTAAGGATAAATATTATTTAGATAAAAACAGACGTTTTTCTGCTAACTTTAGTGAAGATTTTAAAAAAAGATTAAGCTCAGACAATGATCAAAATTATCTAATTTTACCTTTGGGTTTTGGGTCAAGGTCATTTGAAAATTATAAAAGAATAGGAAAAACTTATTATTGCCTACCGGAGAATTACGATCCAATTGGTGTTGTTAAATTGACTCTTGAGAAGATATGAGAAAAATTTATCGGCTAAAAATTAAGATTAAAGGTTATTTTGTTAACCCAATAACTGGTGATCAGTTGAATGGGGGATTTTTGTATTATCTTTCACTTGTTAACAAAGAGATGTTTAATCTGTTTTTTGAGGAGTTTATCAAAAATCAACCGCCTTTTGTTTTTTCCTCTTTTTTGCCATCTGGATATTTGCCAATTAACAGTCAATTTTTAACAAATCATTTGTTTTCTGATTTATTAAAAGACGAATCAAAAATTATAAAAAAAATTAAATTTATACCTGCCAAGTATTTTTCAGAGTTATCCAATTTAAAAAAAGACGAATTACTTATGATTGCCAAAGAAAAAATTATCATTGAGGAAAAGTTGGCAAAGGTAAGTATAAAAAATGATACATTGTATAATCAGGGAATCATTAGCTATACATCAAAGTATGCTGATGTTTATTTTAGTTTTTCTAATTTTGAATTTGATGATATTAGTAGCTACTTGGAAGAATACTTAGCTTATTTTGTTGGTAAAAAAGTTTCCGCTGGTTTTTCTAATTTTAGTCTTTTTTCATCTGAAAAATTGGAAAATTTGGGAAGTGGTGATTATTTAATCAATCTTTCAACCTTTATCCCTAAAAAAGAGGAAGCCAATCTTTATCAGCCGCTTTTTTTTGACTTTTTTACTAAATATCCAAAACTGGGAAATCTTTTTGATGGCGGAAATCCTTTTAAAAAAAAGATAATTTTGGTTAAGGAGGGAAGTGTTTTTAAGAAAAAAACTAAAGAAAAATTAGATTATGCCGGTTTATCTCTTGATAATATCTCTTTAAGTTTTCCTCAATCAAGGCAACTTTGCTTTACGAATTTTTATCAGTTTAGCCTTTAATTAATGAAAAAATTTTTAATTTCAACAATAGGAAAAAATCCAAATATTATAAAGAGCCTAAAATTTATAGCTGAGCATTTTAAATTTGATAAGTATTGTTATTTGATTACTGAAGATGAAAATGTTCAAGCGACGTTTAAAGATATCAGAAATTTTCTTGTTAACAGCCAAAAGGTAAAAGAGGGGGAAAATTTTAATCAACTTTTATTTAAAAATTCTGAAGATTTTGACAAGATTTATAAAGAATTAGAGGAAAGCAATCTTAAAAAAGAGATTAAAGAATCAAAGGAAAAAGGATGGAAAATATATTTAGATTATACTTATGGCACAAAAGCTATTTCAGGGCAGGTTTTATTTTATCTTGTAAACAATAGATTAGTTGATTTTGTCGTGTACGTTAGTGGACGACGAGAAAATGGAATAGTTGTTGATAATTTTGATCCCAAAACTTTTAATCTTTCCCGCTTTTACCTGGAGCAGGATTGGAAAAAGGTAATTGGTTTTATAAAGTCTTTTCGTTTTGATGCTGCTTTACAACTTATTAATCAGTACAATCTTGAAGGCGATATTAGATCTATTCTTGATTTTTACATCAATCTTCTATCAGGTAAATTTGAAGAGGTTTCAAGGAAAAAAATAGGTGGCGAATCTGGGGACTTTATAAAATTAGATGTTGAAAAAATTTATGAGGTTAAAATCAAATTAAAAAATTACCTAAAAGCAAAAAAAGAGAATTTAGCTGAAGATGTTTTAAAGTTTGAGATGGGATATTTTTATGACTTGATTAAAATCAGCGCTTTTAAAAATGAATATCCTCAAGTTTTAGCTCTTTTTTGCTCTTTTTTGGATAAATTTCTGACTTATCATCTTTTTTTAAAAAGACAACTTTTAGATAGGGATTTTATTTTTGATTTCAAGCAAATTAATGTTGTCTTTAAGAATAAGACTAGTTCAATTACAGGAAAAAAGACACCAGTAAGTTTAAGCATAAAACTTGACGAGTTTTTAAGAGTAAACGATAAAAGCAAGAGTGGAAGCGATGATTTTGTCAAAATTAGGGAGGTAATTGAAAAAAGAAACAATAGTATTTTTGGTCATGGGTTTTACTTTCCCGATAAAAAAGATGCTGAGTTAGCGTTAAGATTAACAGAGGCTTTTTTTAAAGAAATGGAAATTGAAAAGCAAGGAGAGTATTTTTTATATTACCCAACTGATGTTAAGATATCTTCGATAACCTTGTAGTTTTTGCACTTTGACAATTGGGTTTTTGAAGAGGTTAGCGAAATTATTAATTTTTTGATTGCTAGATAAATAAAAAGATGTTATACTGTTTGAAAGATTAAAACCAATTAAGGGATTGAGACGCTTTTTCTCCCTCCATGCTTCAGGATGGGGGGAT
>CALHAT010000044.1 GCA_937934285.1 Minisyncoccota bacterium
GGAGATAAATTTTGAAAAATTGTCTGGCCAGGAGATAAGCAACCCGAAGAATAAATTATTTTTATTTGATTTAAAACTGGAGTTACATTAGAATCATTTGTTTGTAAATAAACTTTATATCTTAAAAATCTGTAACCACTAAATTGAGATAAAGAGAACGAAGAAGTTTCAAAATAAGAATTAGAAGTACCATCAGGGCCAATAAAGTTCCAAGTGAGATTATCATTATTAGCAGCAATTTGAAATTTTATTGAAGTACCTAATGGTGTATTTCCTAACCAGGAAAAATTTTTAAATTGAGTTGAACTTGTGCCAAAATCAATTGTTGGCGAAATTAACCATTCAGTCGAAGTAGGATAAAAACCTCCTAAATCTTTTAATTGAATTTTCCCCGTTGAAACATCAATATTATTACTTATTTCTGAATAATTATTACTCCAATCATTATGACTTATTTCTTCAAATCCTGTGTATTTAGTTACAGAAAAATTGCCCTTGGTTAACCTTACTTCAGCATCATTGACATAATTTTTATTAGGATCCAAAACCGTGATCAAAAGATTGATTGGCAAGAAAGAGGTAAAAGTTATTTGGAAATTGTAAAATTTGTCTGGCAAAACATAAATTTTTGGTCTTAAATAGGGTACTGAACCTTGAAGAACATAGCCCAAAGAATTAATTTGAAAAATATAATCATCCCATTCCAGAGATAAGGTTTTTTTGCCATTACTATCAGTAGTAGTTGTGATTATTGTTTTCAAAACATCTGGATTTTGTCCGATAAGTTTAGTTCCCTGAAGAGTAAATTGAAGCCCAGCTCCTGGCTGACAAAATTTGTTTACAAAATCAAAATTTAGGTTGCTAAGTTTATCAATTTTAAAAGTAATAGTTGTCAGCTTACCGGATTCAACCGTTTGATCGGGTAAAACCGGATTTGGGTTTTGAGGATCACCAGGTGGGTAGGTTCTATCACTACTATAGTTACTTTTAGTAACATAAATTCGATAAGCATTAATTCCGGGGGGAACATCTATCAACCTTAAAAAACCAGAATTGTCAGTTAAATCTTCAACAGTGAAAGTTGGCGTTTTTAAATATTCAACACGAACATTGGCTAAACTAACAGGTAAACCGTTAGCATTAAGAACTTGAATAAATAAAGACCCGTTTCGTGTTCTTGATTCAACAGTTTTAGGAGCAATAATTGCTGTTAAATTTTGAGTTTTCGATGTCACCGAGCAATTTAAACAACTGCCTTCTAATTCAACAAGTTTATAATCAGCTGGAGCTGTATCTCTGGGAGTTGAAGTCACGGTACCATCTTTGGGATCATCGATATTTCTTATATAATATTTAACTAAAATTTGTAAACCGCTTTTTTCAACAATTTTTTGTTGAGGCAAAGCTCCCGGTGGCCAACCGCCGGCTATACCAATATTTTCATAATCCATCGCTCTTATTTTCTCCATTTCATCTTGAAGTGTAGATAAAATTTGAAACTTTATTTTGTTACTTAAAATGATTTTTTGAAAATTTAGAGCAAAGCCAAAAACAAAACTAAAAAAAAGAATTAAAAGTGAGAGCGCTAAAACAACTTCAATCAGGGTAAAACTGTTTTTATTATTTTGAAAGTTTATCCGAAAGTTCATAAATAGGTAGAACAATAGAAAAAGCAATAAAACCAACCATTACTGCTACTATTAAAAGAATAATTGGTTCTAAAGAATTAACCATTTTTTCAATATTAATATCAATTTCTTCTTCAAAATAATCAGATAAATAAGAAAGAGTAACTGCAAGATTACCAGTTCTTTCACCTATATTTATCATTTGAATAAAATTATAAGGGAAAAAAATAGAAAATTCTTGTAAACTTTCGGATAAACTATGTCCTTTACTAATCCTTTCTTTGATTATTAAAATAAATTTTTTATAAACTAAATTTGAAGAAGATTCGCTTGTTAAATCTAAGGCTTCAATAATAGGCAAGCCGCTTTCAATAAGAAGACTTAAATTTCTTGAAAATTCCGCTAAAAGATATTTTTTTAACAAATTAGAAATAAAAGGTAATTTTAAAATTAAATAGTGAAGATAAAAATTAAATTTGTAATATCTTCTTAAAAAAAAGAAGAGTAGAAAAAGTAAAAGTAAAATTAAAAAAATAAAGTGCCCATAATTCAGGAGAAAAGTAGCTACTGTTAAAAAAATTTTTGTTGGCAAGGGGAGGTCTATTTTTAAATTTTGAAAAATAGGTAAAAGTCTGGGGAAAAGAAAATATATCACTAATATTACTACTAATATCATTATGCTAATAATAAAAGCAGGATAAATGAGTGCCGCAATTATTTTATTTTTCAACCTTTCGATCTTTCGTAATTCCTGGGCTATTTTTTCTAAATTTTGACTTAAATTGGCTGTATGTTCACCAACTTTCACTATAGATATAAAAAAATTATCTATTTTACCTTGAAATTTTCCCAAGGCACTTGATAAAAATTGACCCTTGTTAATGTCCTCTATTGCCGAGCTGATCAAAAATCTTAAAGAAGGCGAAGAAGAGCTTTCTTTTAAAATCTCTAATGCTTCTACTAAACTGACGCCGCTTTTTAAAAGTAAAGCTAAATTCCTAGCAAAATTAATTTTATCTTTTGTGGAAATTCTAAATAATCGTGGTTGTTTATTATTCATGAGTCACTCTTAAAACTTCTTCAATAGTTGTCGCTCCTTCAAAGATTTTTTTAATACCATCTTCCAACATAGTTGTCATTCCTTCTTCGATAGCTTTGTTTTTAATTTCACTGGCGCTTGCGTTTTTAAGAAGTAAATCGCGGATATTTTCGGTCATAATTAGAATCTCATAGATGCCTGTTCTACCAAAATATCCTGTTGAATTGCATTTTTCACAACCCGCTCCATAAAAAATCTTTTTATTTTGCATCATCAAATCTTTGATTAATTTTGTCCTTGTGGTATCTGGAATTCTTTGAGGCAATAAATCTAAAATTGATTTTATTTCAATATCTTTCAATAGTCTTTCTTTTTTACAATTTTCACATATTTTTCTTACTAATCGCTGGCCAATAACGCAGTTGACCGTTGAAGCAATTAAATAAGGTTCAATATTGAGTTCACTTAATCTAACAATAGCACTCGGAGCATCATTGGTGTGTAAAGTTGAAAGAAGCAAATGCCCTGTTAAAGCAGCATTGACAGCAATCTCGGCTGTTTCTGTATCTCTAATTTCACCAACCATAATAATATTGGGATCTTGTCTTAAAATAGCTCGTAAACCTTTACCAAATGTTAAGTTAGTTTGAGGGTTAACTTGAATTTGAGTAACTCCTGGCAGAGAATATTCGATTGGATCTTCAAGGGTTATTATGTGGACATTTTCGGTATTAAGAACATTTAAAATAGAATACAGCATTGTAGTTTTACCTGAACCGGTTGGTCCAGTGGCTAAAATCATTCCGTACGGTTTGCTAATAGCGGTTTTAAGAACTTCATAATCCCTCTGAGAAAGGCCAAGATTTTCTAAGCTAAATCTGCCTATATCACTTACTAAAAGTCTTAAAATAGCATTTTCACCATAATAAGTAGGAATAACTGAAACCCGTAAATCAAAATATTTTATTGGTGCGCCTTCTAAATAAAATCTAAATCTTCCATCTTGGGCTGAAAAATGTTCATCAATTCTTAAATTAGCCAAAATTTTTATTCGCGAAATAATTTCATCACTTAATTCTTTAGCGATCTTAAAAAAATCATATAAAATGCCATCAATTCTAAATCTTACTAATAAGATATTTTCTCTGGGTTGAAAATGAATATCAGATGCTCTTAGATGAAAAGCTAAAATTAATAGGTTGTTCACGATATCTACTATGGATGCTTCTTCAATTCTTTTTTTAATTTCTTCTTCAATGGCTTTTTTTAATTTTTCTACTTGTTCAGTCATTAAAATTCTTCTAATGCTTCTTTCAAAATTTCTTCGGGATTTTCAACGGCTTTTTGTAAGTTTTCAATAATAGTTTGCCATAATTCATCAAAATCTGTGGGTAGCCTTTTTCTTTTATAAGGATTTGCCCAAGAAATTATTTGCTGATAAACATAAGGATGCCACTTCCCTGCCTCTTTAAGTTTTTGAGCAACTTCCTTAACTAAATTATTAGCCTCAATAACTTTATCAGCTCTTTTTTGTCTAATTTCAAAAGCATCAGTTAAC
>CALHAT010000045.1 GCA_937934285.1 Minisyncoccota bacterium
GTTTTTTTACCTTGATAAAATTTACCAAAATCAATATATTTATCTTTTATCTGGTGTAGTTCTGCAGAAACCATTCCTCGTACACCTACAATATAAATTCTTTTTCCTTTTACTTTTAATCTTTCGAGGGGTGCCTTTAAATCAGAATCACCTGAAAACAAAATTAACGCTGTTATTTTTTCCATATCATCTATCATGTCCATTGTAATTTCCACATCAAAATTACATTTTGGTTCTTCAATTATAATTCCTGCTTCTTGGATTGTTTTTATTAATTCGTAGATTTTATTTTGAATATTTCCATCAAATAATGTCATTGTTACTTTTTTAAAAAACAAAGATTCACTAATTGTTTTTCTTATAAACTTGACTGGCTTTGTTCTTAGAATAGCTCCTGACTTCCTAATACGATTATGAAAAACTTCTGAACTTATTTTTTCTCTTTCGTTAAATCCATAATAAACCTTCACTTCTTTCATATTAGGCAGATTCAAAAGCTGAGATATTAAATCTTCAATCCGAAATCGCCATCCAAGAATATTTTGCCAATGAAACATATTACTAAGATCAAGGTAAGAATTAATAGCGGTTTCTTTAGATAAAATTTCAACATATTCCAAGTATTTCTTGCTAATATTTTTTGAGTAGTTATTACTCATAATTCAATCTTCTCTAAATTTTCTTTGATTTTTTCTTCTAATTCTCGACTTTGCTTGAAATATTCCTCTAATTCTGCTTTTAATTTTTTCATCTTCTCTTCAAATGGTATACCATCGTCTTCTTCCTGTTTTATACCAACATATCTACCGGGTGTTAAAACATAATCATTTTTTCTAATCTCTTCTAATGTTACTGCTTTACAAAATCCAGGTATATCTTGATATTCACCGTACTCTTTTTGACCCCGCCACGCTCTAACTGTATTAGCAATTTTTTTTATTTGCTCGTCAGTAAAAGTATTTTGTTTTCTTGAAATTGACTCATAAATTTCTCTCGCATCAATAAATAAAGTTTCGCCAGTTCTATTTCTAAATCTTCCATTCTTTTTATTTTTAGTAATAAACCACAAAGAAACAGGAAGTGAAACATTGTAAAAAAGTTTTGGAGGACAAGCAATAATTACATCTATTAAATCATCCTCAATAATTCTCTTGCGAATTTCTCCTTCTTTACCACCAACAGCCAGAGCTCCATTTGCCATTACAAAACCGGCCATTCCATTTGGCGCTAAATGATAAATAAAATGTTGAATCCACATAAAGTTAGCATTACTTGATGGTGGTATTCCGTATTTTAACCGAGGATCTTTATCTGATAATCGTTCTGGTTCCCAATCAGCATTAAAAGGTGGATTTGATATTACAAAATCAGCTCTTAAATCAGGAAACTTATCATCATAATAGGAGTTGCCCTGTTCAATCTGGCCATATATTCCTCTTAAAGCAAGATTCATCTTGCAAAGTCGTAAAGTGTTTATATTTAGTTCCTGACCATAGAATGAAATTTTAGAAGGATCTTTTTGATGAATTTTTAAAAATTCACCAGACTGAACAAACATACCACCAGAACCACAGGCTGGATCAAAAATTCTTGATCCTTCATAAGGCTCTAAAATTTCTACTATTAATTTGACAATAGAACGAGGAGTATAGAATTCTCCACCACGCTTACCTTCGGCAGAAGCGAATTGACCCAAAAAATATTCATAAACTCTTCCTAAAACATCTCTTTCTTTGTGAATATCATGGTCAAATTTAATTTTTGAAAAAATATTTATAAGTTCTCCCAGAGTATGAGGTTCAATATGACTACGAGAATAAATTTTAGGCAAAACTCCTTTTAACTGTTGAGGGTTTTCGTTTTCAATTGCTTCCATTGCTTCGTCGAGATATTTGCCAATATCTTTTTGTAATGCTCTTTCTCTTAAAAATTCCCATCTTGCATTTTCTGGAATATAAAAAACACCGGCTGATTTATAAGAATCTTTGTGTTCTAAATAATATTTCCTTGAACTCTCATCGCGAATAAAAGATGCGCCCTTAGGGTCAGAGATTAATTTTTCAAGTTCCTCTTTTCTTTGGTAAAAAGAATCAGAAACATATTTAAGAAAAATTAAACCTAGAACAATATACTTGTATTCAGATGGCTCGACATTACCACGTAATTTGTCTGCTGCTTTCCAAAGTTCTTTTTCGAATTCTATATCTTTCTCAGGTTTCTTAGATAATTGAAGAACCTCTGTTACAGTTTCTTTATGTCCTTGCTCTATAATTTCTTTAATTTCCTTTGATAAAGAAGATTTAGGAATTAAATAAGTTTTACCAATTGATACGGCTTTAATTTCTCCAGATTTTATTTTTTTAAAAACAGCAACCCTTGAAATACCTAATAATTTAGCTAATTCCTGAGTAGTATAATAATCTTCTCTTTTCATTAAAATAAAGTTAACATATGTTAACTAAAAAGTCAAGTTTTTAGAATTGTTTAAAATTTTTATATTAACTTATTTTTCTTAAAGCTAAAAAATTCTTTTTGAGCTATTATTATGTGGTCTATTACCTCGATACCTAAAATTTTACCTGCTTCTACTAATCTTTTTGTAAGCATTAAATCATCTTTTGATGGTTCAGGATCGCCTGAAGGATGATTGTGGGCTAAGATTATTTGGGCTGATAAATATCTTATTGCTGGCTCGAATACTTCTCGTGGGTGGACTAAATTAGCATTAAGAGTGCCGATTGAAACAGTTTCTTTGTAAATTAATTTATTACGAGCATCGAGATATAAAACAACAAAATTTTCTTTTTTATTTTCTTTAATATGAGATAGTTCTTTGACAGCATCTTGGGGAGAATTAATATAAACATCTTTCTCTGATTTTTCTTTAAACAAGCGACATCCCAATTCAATTGCCGCCAAAATCTGCACAGCTTTTGTTGGTCCAACACCGTGTATATTTCTTAATTCCTCATAAGAAGCATTTAAAAGTTTTTTATCTCCATATTTTCTAAGGATATTATTTGCAATTTCCAAAGCACTTTTACCTTTCGATCCTGTACGCAAAAGAATAGCTAATAATTCTTCTTTTTTCAACGATTTTGCTCCTTTCTTTATTAATTTTTCGCGGGGTCTTGCGAATTTTAGTAAATCTTTAATTCCGAGTTTTCTTTGTTGCTGGGTCATTATTTCTTTCTCTTAAATAAATTATAATTCAAAATGATTGGGAGGAGATGGAGGGTGAAAATTGGAAGGTGCGAGAAGGTTTGGCGAAGAGGAAGTTAGTTATTATTTTTATTTTTTGTTTCTTTTTTAATGACTGACCAGTGATAGAGATAGAGAGGCAAACCAATGAGAATCATTGCTAAATTTAAAGAAGCGTTGCGATGACGGCGAGAAGTAACTGGATCGATTTTTGTATATCTTTCCCGCCAATCATTATAACTAATAATCCAATTATCAATTGCTTCTTTTTCTTCTTTTGATAATTTAATTTCTTCTTTTGGTTTTAATGACTTATCATCAGTTGTTTCAGCTATT
>CALHAT010000046.1 GCA_937934285.1 Minisyncoccota bacterium
ATAAATAATCCTTGATCTTTGCCATCTTTCACTAAATGAATTTTGAAAGGATAAAATTTAATTCCCGGCATTCCTGGTGAACCAGAAGGCATACCTGGAAGAGCAATTCCACTAATATCCGGTTTTTCAGTTAAAAGTTTATTAATTGCTTCAATTGGAATATGTCCTTCAATAAAATAATTATTAATAAAAGTAGTATGACAGGACCAAAGGTTAGCTGGAATTTTAGCTTGTTTTTTAACATTTTCGAGTTCTTCATCGTTAACTTCTTTAACCTCAACTTTAAAACCATATGCTCTTAAATAACCAACGTGTTCTTGACAACAGCCACAAGTTGGCGATTTATAAACAACAGCTTGAATTCCTGAAAATAACGGGTTCTTTTTTGTTAATGGTTGTTTAATCAATGTATAAATTGCTCCAACTAAAACTACACCTAAAACAACCCCTAAAATTAAACTTTTACTCTTCATTTTTATAAACCACAGCCTGCTCCTTGGGTTTGAATTCCGGGCAAGTTTAATTTTGCTAATTTTTGTTCGACATTTTGCAAATAACCAAAAGCTGATGAATACTTTGATGACATAATTTCTTTGATTAACGCTGATTCACGCGGAAGTGGCCAATCAATGTTTTCTGTTATTTTTTTTAGTAGAGCAATTTTTATATAATTATCAGGAAACCAAAAAGAATTTAATTGTAAAGCTAATTTATAAAGCTCATCTTTTGAATATCCTTGAGAAGCAGCCAGTTCTAAAGCACCTAATAAAGCTGAGCCATGATTACAATCCTGAGCAAAGGTTGAATTATTACAACAAGGCCTAAAAGTATTTTGAGCAACTTCATAAACAACTTTTTCTTGCTCCGGAGTCAACTTTATAATTTCACATTTATTAAAATATTCAGCCCCATTATCTTTTCTACCAAGCCACCAACCACCTGTTGAAGCTAAACGAGGCAAATCTTTTTCAGCAAAAGGGATATTTTTATTAAATTCAGTTTTATTAGAAAGACCTAAGGGCCAAAAAAGATTTAAAAGATAATTAGCTGTTTCTTTATTAATAATAATTTTTTCGTTAGAACCATTAATCATTTTTTGAATATATTCAGGAATTTCCCCTCTATATAACTTTTTCATTTTTTCTAAATCAATCACTCCACAGTCAAGCATTTTTTTGACACTATCACCAAAAGCTAAATTTGTTTGAAAACCCTGAGGTGGAACAACTTGAGAAACAATTTGTTGAATTAAATTATTATTTGCTGTTGGAACTTTGTTCCTTTGCTGGATATAAATATTATTTAAAAGATAAACAAAACCTCCGCCGATTAAAGCTCCAATCAAAATATTGAGTATAAATTTCGGTGTTTGCGATTTACTTAAACCACTTTCTTTAATGCTGTGTTTTATTATTTCTAAATTACAACTTTTATACTCTTGACACCAATTTTCACATTTTTGAGCAAGTTCTTCTGTCTCATAAATATTCTGACACTCTTCACACTGATAATAATTTTTGTCTTCCTTTTCTAATAATTTAACCATTAAATTTAATCTTCTTTAATTTTTGACTTTAATTTTTTACTCAAATATAAAATTCCCAAAATCAATAAAATTAAAACTAAAATTGGAATAGCTAAAATTATAATCATCCATAAAAATCCCAAAATACCAAAAATTGGAGCTAAAAAATTCCAACCTTTCCAATTAGAAAAATTCCACCACCAATAACCCATCATTGGCATATTCATCATCGGACCCATCATTGACCCTGTTGTTGTTAATGCTTTTCCTTCGCTACAACCACTATATCTTTTCCCCATATTAATATGCATTAATTCTTCTGCTTCTTTGCCATGCATTTTTTTCATCATTTGATTCATTAAAATGTGATCGCTACCACTAACCATTTGCTCCATTGCATATTCACCAATTGAATGGAAATCTTTATTAGTTAAATCTTGGCAACTAATTTGCCCTCTTTGTAATTTCTCAAATAATTCTCTTCCCTTTTGAATTTCAGTATTAAGCTCAGCATCTTCACTATGAGCAAAAACAAAATTAAAAATAGAAAATAAAAAAATAAATAAAATAATAAAAATAACCCGCCAATTATTTAATATTCGCGTAGATTCGCGCTTAAATTTTAATTCGCGTAAATTCACATCTGAAAATAGTTTTCGAATCAGTTCGCTATTTTTCATAGGTTCGCATAAATTCGCGTTTAATCTTATCATTTTCTTTTTGCTAATTTATAAATTTTTAATAATTCTCTAATCGTGACCTCTTTTTTATTTTTTAATTGTTTAGGTATATGGATTCGGAAATGATTTTCCAAAATTAAATCTTCAATTCCTGACAAAGCTTGTTTTATTGCCATTGACTGAATCAAAATATCAATGCAGTATTTTTCATTTTCAATCATTTTCTTTAAACCCTCAATTTGTCCTTTGATAATATTCAATCTTCTTAAAGTTTTATTTTTAATTTTTACTTCCATGACACGGATTAATGTAAATTGTCGCGAACTTATACGAACTAAAACGCGAACCAATGCGAACCTTATTTTTAGACGCGAACTTTTGCGAACTTTCTCGCGAACTTATGCGAATCTCACTATCTATGACTGTCTGCATACTATCCGAATGATAACCGAATAGATTACCCCGAATATCGAATATTAATCCGCGTTTATCTGTGTATAGATCTGCGTATATCCGCGTTTACCCGAATTATTACCGAATATACTACCCGAATGATAACCAATTTTTAATATTAATTATTATCTAATGAAAAATCTGCATCTAGTCTGCAGAAGTCTGCGTATAATCTGCCTTCGTCTGCGGTTGTCTGCGTATAGTCTGCGTTTATTATAACATAAAAAATTCAAAATATACCCCAGCTGGGTATTGGGGATAATTTTATTTCAAAATCGGATATTTTTGAACTAATTTTGTTTTTCCCCAAAGATTGCCTAAACCTAAATATCTTCCCGAATTAGATAAACATAAAACTGCTAAAATAAGAATATAAATAATATGTTCATCAATTAAAGGGTTGTGAGTTGGTAAAATGGAACCGGCTAAATACATTAAAGCAAGCATTACCCCACCAAAAAATGTTGAGAGTTTCATAAA
>CALHAT010000047.1 GCA_937934285.1 Minisyncoccota bacterium
ATTGGTCATAAATTTTTTTAATCGGTTCTAATTTATTTTTTAAATTTTCATCAGCCAAAACTTGCTCTTCTTTTAAAAAAGATATTTTCTTTAAAAAATTTAAATTTTTTTCAATTAAATTTTTTTCATCATTTTCTAAAATTTCTCTTAGTGAAAGTCCTAATAAGAAAAGATGTAAAGGCGAAAAAGAACTTTTTAAAGGAATTTTAAATTTAGGAATACCGACAAAAAGAGCGTATCTAACCTTTTGAGGCAAATCAATTCCCCGAGTTAAAGGATTTCTAATATTACTAAAACCAACAATAACTGAAATTTCATCCTCTAAAAATTTTTCTTTGTTTCTGGAATTAAATTTTTCATAAGAGATTGCTGAGATTTTATTTTCTTCTAAAAATTTTAAATAATTATTTAAATCTTCTTTGGAAAAATCATCACTTAAAAAAACAAAACCTCCGAAGCCCAATTTTTTTATCCAGGAAACAGATTTTTTCCATAAATTTTCTTTTTTGACCTCTTCATAAATTTCTTCCAAATTTCTTAAATAAGTTGTTGCTGAACCAATCTCAAAGCCCAAAAGTTCTCTAAATAAAGCAATTCTTTTTGTTTTGGGAGTTAAAGTTGCTGACGCAGCAATAACCATTCCTTTTTCTTGAATCTTGCTTCTTGAATCTTGATTCTTTATTTTTAACCAATCTTCTCGGTTTTTCGCCTTTCTTTTTTGATCAATAATTTTCAGAGCTTCTCCAATCTCATCATCAGTAAATTTAATAAGTTTTAGAATTTTATCAATATTTTTTGGTTGTCTAACTAAGGCATCAGCATCATCAATAAAAACTAAATCAAAATTCTTAGGCAAAGAATCAAAATTGCGGTGTAAGAAATTAGCAGTAGTGATTAAAATATCAAAATCGTCTTCTAAAAATTTTTTATCTTCAGTTTCTTTAATTACTAAAATTTTTTTATTCGATTCGATTTGTTTTATTTTTTGTTCAATTTCGCGAAGTAAAATTTTTGAAGGAACTAAATAATAGACTTTGCCAGATAAAAAATGACTGATAACAATTCCAAAAGTTGTTTTCCCAATTCCTGTTGGTGCAATTATTGAGAATGATTCTTTTTTTAAAGCTCTTTTTGCCCAATAAAGTTGAAGTTTTAAAGGGTTGTGACCAATGTTTTCTTGGAAGAACTTGACAAAATTTTTTAAGTTTTGATAAAGAAGATAAGTATCTTTAAAGTTTAGAAGTTCATAAGGGTCAATTTTTTCTTCTTTCAATTGCCAGACATTTTTTTTGAATTTTAAAAAATCTTTTCGACAAAGGCCATAATTAAAAATTTCCTCAAAGCTTGTCCTTTCTTTATCAATTGGACAAACTTGCAAATATTCAATCAAAGGTAAATCTTTCATTAATATATTTTAAGTCAAATTTATATATTTTAAGTCAAATTTTGTCCCCAGGAGGAATCGAACATCCATCTCAGCATCCTCAGGGCTGTGCTTTTCCGTTAAGCTATGGGGACTTAACTCGGCCCAGACGGGAATCGATCCCGTGTTTTCATCTTGAAAGAGTGGTGTCCTAGCCACTAGACGACGGGTCCTGAATATTAAATTCTAATTCTTATCATATCATATATTAGTTCTTTTAACTTCCACAATTACAAATTATTAAATTTTAAAAAACTATGATAAAATAAATTTATACTAAAATTCCTAACACCCAACGGCTAAAACCTAATAACTAAAAATAAGGGCTCGTAGCTCAGTGGGAGAGCGCCGGTTTTGCACACCGGAGGTCAGGGGTTCAAATCCCCTCGAGTCCAAAATCATTCTTTTTCTTTTAAGTATTCCTCAAATTCTTTTTCGGCTTTTTCCATTATTTCTTTAAATCTTCGATAAATATTCCTCTCTTCTTCACTAAATCTTGGATCTTGATCTAAATTTTTTATTTCTTCCTTCATTTCTTTTAAAAATTTATCAACTTTCTCTTTATATTTTTCTTCAAAAATTTTCCAACGAATATTTTGAAGATGCCGATGACTTCTTTCAATTCTTAAAATCAAAGCAATTATCAAAATTAAGATAACAAAAATAAACAAACTAAATAATATAAACCACTTGCTTTCAACTTTTTCTTTTTCAATGATTATTGGTCTTTCAGAAGGTTTAATAGTTATTGCTTCTTCTTTAACTATTTCATTTCCTGCCCTATCTTTAATTACAACTTTTATTTTTCTTGTTCCCTCTAAACCATTGATTAATTTAGTTATCATTCCATTAACAAAATCTTCTTTCGAATATAAAGAATCGTCAATATATATTTCAGCTTTCTCCAAACCAGAAAGAGTATCAGTAGCTATGACTTTTAAGTAAATAGCATTTTCTTTAGGAATAAGAGAAAATTCAGAGATTTCAGGAGGTTTAGTATCAATATTAAATTTAAATCTAACAATTTCACTACTTCCAAATTCATTTTCAAGCTGAACTGCGAAATAATAAGTGCCATCAGGAACATTTTCTAATTTTCTCCTAGAAATAGGCGGCGAATATTCAACATAAGGAATTGAATCCGGATTTTTACCATAAGCAGTTCTTACTAAATCAACATTTTCTGGAAGTTTCCATTCAAAAACCGGATTATTATCGTTATACCATTTATTTTGATCAGGATGAGTTGGTGAACTGATAATTGGTTTAGGAGGAGGTGCGCCTCGACTTACAACTATTTTTTCTTGTTGTTTTCCTTGAGCAACCTTATAACTACCGCCAATCATTGCTTTTAAAATATTTGTTCCCATACCGTCATTAGCCAAAACCATTCCTGAAATAAAATCTACCTTTGTCTCTCCTGGTTTAATTGCTTTAAAAGTTATAGTTAAAATTTTTCCTGCCTTTCCTTGATAGCCTGGATTAAAAACAACTCCCTCAAAAACAAATTCATTACCCAAAACTTCTGGCTCTCTTACCCAAAAATTAAAAATACTTCCAGATTTAGAATGGCTAACATATTTTAAAATGCCACTCTCCCAAGTAATTCTTCCTGAAGCAGCATTCATAGCTTGATCAGAAGCATCAACATAAACCGTGATTGTTAAATTATCATCAACATTTAAATTTTTACTTGAAGGTTGAAGATACAAAACAGCAGAAAAAGAAAATTTAGGAAGAATTAAAAGCAAAAAAATAAAAATTAAAATATCTTTCCCCCAAAAATTTTTAATTTCCATCTTCTATAAAATAATTTTATCAGTAAAAATAATAAAATTACGAAAATTAAGATATTTAAAACTTCATCGAGAGTAGCTATTTTTTGTGGTTTTAGATATTCAATTCTTTCATTGCCAGCTTTATCAACAGCTTTAACAAAAATATAACTTCTCAAGGTTTGGTCT
>CALHAT010000048.1 GCA_937934285.1 Minisyncoccota bacterium
TAGGATATGAATTTATGAAAAAAGCTAAAAATACAACAATAAAAGAAATAAAATTTAAAGAAAAAATTATCAAAACAAAGGGAATATTATTTACAGTTTTTTATGGCAATCAAGAAATTGGCAGAGCTTTTTTGTATTTAATTTATAATAAATTACATAAAAAACCTTACGGACTTTTAGAAGATGTTTTTATTGAGGAAAAATTTAGGGGGCAGGGAATTGGTAAAGAAGTCGTAAGGATAGTTATTAAAAAAGCAAAAGATTTAGGGTGTTATAAGTTAATAGCTACAAGTAGGTTTAACAGAAAAAATGTTCATAATCTTTACCAAAAACTTGGTTTTAAAAAATGGGGCTATGAATTTAGAATAGATTTTTAGAAGATTAATTTTAATGAAAACACGTTTAATAATACTTTTAATTTTGTTTTTGATTTTCGTTTATTTTATCAAAGAAAAATTCAAAATTAATGAAATCATTATCAAAACTGAATCTAACGATATAACAGATTCTAATAAGATCATTAAACTTTTATTTGCTGGCGATCTTATGCTTGACAGATATGTAAAAACTAAGATTATTAAAAATAGTAAAGATTTTACCTATCTATTTGAGAATATTTTTAATTATCTAAATTCATTTGATTTTGTGATAGTCAATCTTGAGGGACCAATTTCTTTAAGAGGAACCAAGGTTGGAAGCAAATATTCATTTCGAATGGATCTTTCAGTAATTGAAGCTTTTAAAAAAATAAATTTAAATGTTTTTAATTTGGCAAATAATCATATTTTTGATTACGGCTCTGTAGCTCTTCAGGATACTATTCAAATTCTTAAAGAAAATAACTTAAATTTTTATGGTGTAGGATCTCAGCAAACAATTTCAGAACCTTTGATTTTAGAAAAAGAAAATGTAAAAATCGGCATTTTAGGATTCAGTGATTTTTTGAAACATCTTGAACCAAAAGAAAATAAAATTGGTATTAGTGTAATTAATGAAAAAATTTTTGATTATATAAAAAGAGCTAAGGAAAAAGTTGATATTTTGATTGTTACTTTTCATTGGGGCGATGAGTATCAAAAAATTCATAATAAAAGACAAGAAGAAATTGCTAAAAAATCAATTTTAGCTGGAGCAGATTTAATTATTGGTCATCACCCACATGTTATTCAAGACATTCAAGTTTTTCAAAATAAGTTTATTTTTTATTCATTAGGCAATTTTATTTTTGATCAAAATTTTTCAAAAGAAACAATGGAAGGTGGTTTAGTTGAAGTTGAAATTGATGTTTTAACTAAAAAAATTAAGAATATTTATTTTCGAAAAAGCTATCTTAATGAAAACTTTCAGATTAAAGAACTAAGCGAACCTTTGTTGGTTTATAATCTTAACGGAAAACCACTTCTTTTAAAAATTGCTGATGAACCAAAAGAATGGGAGCAAGGATTAATGTTTGTTAAAAATCCAGTCGATTTTGATGGAATGATTTTTGTTTTCCCTGATAAACAAATTCGCTATTTCTGGAATAAAAATACTTTTATTGATTTAGAAGTTTATTGGCTTGATGACGATAAAATTATTGGCAAAGATTTTCTTCCTTCAATTAAAAAAACAAAAGAAATTTATACCATTAAATCACCAGCCCCAGTTAATAAAGTAATTGAAGTTATAATTAAAAAGTAAGTTATAATTAAAAAGAATAGATGATTAAGATGATTAAAAATAAATTTTTTATCTTAGGAATTATTATATTAGTTGGAATTGCCGGTTATTTTTCTTATCAAAAATTTACAATTAAAAAAAACGATAAAATTTTTGCCTTGACGCAAGCAAGAAGAGGATTGATTCAAAAAACAATTAGTGGAAGTGGTAACGTTGTATCTGTTGAAACTTTTGATATAAAATCTTCGGTCAGCGGAAGGATATCATATTTAATGTTTAAGGAAGGGGACAAGGTTAAGAAAGGAGAGGTTTTAATTAAAATCGATACCACTGATTTAGAAAAGCAGATTAGAGACTTAGAATTTAATTTAGAATCACAAAAAATTAATCTTGAAAAATTAACTCAAAAAAATGAACAACTAAAAAGAGGCGATGAATTAAGGAAAATAAATGAATCTTATCTCAGTATTATTTCTGAATTTATTGAAAAAATTCCTTTAGTTTATGATAATTTAAATAAAATCTATTTCGATAATGATTTTCAAAAAGAAAATTATGTAAAAAACAATTTGGATTATTATCTTAGTTATTATTTTTTAGATTACCGTTCCCAAAGCAATAAGATCAGGAATAATTTGGAGAACTTGAGGAATCGGTTTTTAACTCTTTCATACAACTTTAATTCTCTTAAAATTGATCCTTCTAAGATTGATCAAAGTTTTATTAAAGATTTATATAATCTTAATTCCGAATATCTTAATTTAATAAAATTTGTTTTAGATAAAATTAGAACAATAAGGGAAAATAGTTTATTGAATAAACAACAGCATGTTTATCAAAATGTAATTGATGAACATCTGAATCAATTAAACGAAATTTATGCTACTCTTTTTACTTATTTAAACAGTTTTGGGGATTATATAAACAAATTAAATAGTTTTTATGATAATCTCCAAAGCTTGGATTTAGATATAAAAAATAGCCAAATTTCCATTAAGCAATTGGAACTAAAGATTGAAGATTTGAAAAAAGATTTAAAAGATTATACTATTTATTCACCAGTTAATGGTTATATTGCTAAATTAAATGGAAAGCTTAATGACAACGTAAATCCCTCTTTTGTTATATTAACTCTTCAATCTTCAGATAAAATTGCAGAAATTAAACTTAATGAGGTTGATGTTGCTGAAGTAAGAATTGGCAATGAAGCCATTTTAACTTTTGATGCTTTACCAGAAATTAAATTGAAGGGTAAAGTTATTTCTATAGATTCAATTGGAGAAGTTTCGCAAGGTGTCGTTAGTTATAAATTAAAAATTAGCTTTGAAGATAATCCAAAAGTTAAAATAGGAATGACGGTGAACGCGGATATTGTTACACAAATAAAAAATAGCGCTTTAATTATTCCTAATAACGCCATAAAAACCCAAGGAGATCAAAAATATGTTGAAACTCCAGACGAAAGAGATTTGCTTATTTTAAATGAAAGGGTTGCTAATTTTAAAAATAATTTAATCAAAATATTATCTAATCAAGACTTAGGGTCAATAAATATTCAGTTAAATTACCAACCGAAAATTAAAATTATTAAAACAGGTTTAAGTGATGGAATAAATACAGAGATTTTAGAGGGATTAAAAGAAAATGAGTGGATTATTATTAAATCGATAATCAATAATCAATTATTGCCAAATAATCAAAAACAGGGATTTTTCCAAAAACTTTTTCCTCAGCCGAGACAATTCATTCGTTCTCCTGGAATTAGGTAATGATAGAGCTTAGAAATGTTACTAAAATCTATAAAACTGGAGAATTAAAAATAATTGTTCTTAAAGATGTAAATCTAAAAATTAATAAAGGAGAATTTATAGCTATAATGGGGCCTTCGGGTTCAGGAAAATCAACCTTAATGCATATTATCGGACTTTTAGATAAACCAACTTCTGGCGAGTATTTTTTAGAAGGAATTAATGTTAATAATTTAAATGATAATGAACTTGCTAATTTAAGAAATAAAAAAGTTGGCTTTGTTTTCCAAGCATTTTATTTATTACCACGAAAAAATGTTTTAGAAAATGTAATGTTACCAATAATTTATGGAAATATTGTTCCAGAGTTAAGAGAACAAAAAGCACGGGAAGTTTTAAAAGCAGCCGCTTTTCCTGAAAATTTTATTTATCATTATCCTAATCAACTTTCCGGGGGGATGATGCAAAGAGTCGCAATTGCTCGTGCTTTAGTTAATGATCCTGAGATAATTTTAGCTGATGAACCTACCGGAAATTTAGATACCAAAACTGGGGAAATAATTATACATACTTTACAAAAATTGCATTTAGAGAAAGGTATAACTATTGTTTTAATAACTCATGAAGAATATATTGCTCGACATTCTGAAAGAATTATTAAAATTAAAGATGGAGAAATAATCAGTGAAGAAAAAGTTAAAAATAGAAAAATTTTATATCACAATAATGAAAGTTAATGATTTATTAAAAGAAAGCTTAAATTCTTTGAGGGTGAATAAACTAAGAACGGGGCTAACAATGCTCGGAATAATTATTGGTGTAGCTTCGGTAATTGCGATGATTTCATTGGGCGAGGGATCGAAACTTAGCATTCAACAAAGCATCGAGACCCTGGGTTCTAATAATTTAATTATATTTCCGGGAATAGTTCAGCCAGGAAGAGGTGTTGTGGCTGGTGGTCGAGGAAGTGCTGAAGTTTTAAAAATGAGAGATGTTGAAGAGATAAAAAAAATAGAAAATATTGTTGGGATTTCACCAGAAGTTCAGAGAAGATTTCAAGTTGTTTCAGAGACCGGTAATAATATTAACTCTACAATTTTAGGTATTTCTTCGGATTTTTTTGTTGTGAGAAATATACAAATTGCTGAAGGCGAAGAAATTTCTGAAGAATATATAAGATCATTTTCTAAGGTAGCTATTTTAGGAAGCAATATTGTTAAAGATCTTTTTAATGATATTAATCCGATTGGTAAAAAAATTAGAATAAATAATTTAAATTTTCGAATAATAGGAATTATGCAACCTAAAGGATCAAGCGGTTTTGTGAGTTATGACGATTTTATTTTAATTCCTTTTTCAGTGATGCAAAAACAATTAGCGGGAACTGAATATTTTAATTCGATAGCTGTAAAAGTTGATAATAAAGAAAATATTGAAAAAGTAAGAAATGAAATAGAACAAAGATTAGTTAAACTTCATAATGTTTCCGAACCTGATTTT
>CALHAT010000049.1 GCA_937934285.1 Minisyncoccota bacterium
AAATTTAGAGGTTTTTCTTGATACTCAACTTTTAATTGAGAAAGCAAACCTCTTTTTTCTTCTTCGGTTGTCCAAACCGCTTCTAAAATCGCGCCGGTAATAATAGCCGCCGATAATGCTAAAATAATTCTGCCTACTACAAATTTCCAAGAAAGTAAACTAAAAGTCAGAATAATTGCTGCTGGATTAATAGCTGGCGTGGCTAATAAAAACGTAATTGCTGGGCCTAATCCGGCCCCTCTTTTTTTAATAGCAGCAAATAAAGGAATAATTGAACAAGAACAAACTGAAAGCAAAGGACCGCCAAAAGCAGCAATAAAATAAGCCTTAACGCTTCTTCTTCCTAAATGCTTAATAATCATTTCTTTGGGAATAAAAGTTTGAACCGCACCGGCAATCAAAAAAGCCATAGCTAAACAAAACCAAGCTTTAGCAAAATAGCTTAAAACAGTTAAAAAGGGAATGTGCCACCAAGGCGTTCCGGTTTTAATTGGAAATGGTTCTTTAGGATATATTCCTTTTTCTATTAAATAACTTTTTTTAACTGCACTATACCACTCAAAAGTTACTAAAATTCCCAAAATTAAAACGATCAAAATAACACCAAAAGTAACTCTTTTCATTTATTTAGGACTTCCTGAAGCCATTTTTTAATTTCTTCGACCTCAGGAATCCAACCCTCGGCTTTTATCTCTTCATCAAAAAGTATTGCTGGCGACATCGTTATTCCGCTTTCAATAATTTTATCCAAATCATAAACGTGGATAACCTCGACATTATTTAAACCAAGTTCTTCGACCGCTTTTTTAGCATTACTTTCTAATTTTTGGCATCCTGGGCAACCTGTCCCTAAAATTTTAATAATCATTTTTATAATAATTTATATAAAAATTTAATGTATCTTTTAACGACTTTTTTGTTTAATTTATAAAAATTTTTTAAGCCCTCTTTTTTCGATGACACTAAACCCAAATCTTTAAGAATTCTTAAATGATGGGAAACTAAATTTTGCGGCAAGCCCAAAAGTTGCCAAATATCACAAACACATCGAGGATCATTCTTTAACAAGCATAATATTTTTAATCTGTTGGGTTCACCAATATCTTTCAAGATTCTGCTAAACTTTTCTATCTCTAAGATAGATTTCTTATTTTGACAACATTTCATAATTTTATATCAATAACCATTGATATAATAAATTATTACCATTATATCATAAATTAATTTACAAGTCAACTATTTCACTAAATTAAAACACAATTAAATTAACTTCTCAAAACAATCGTTATCTCTCCTTTTAATTTTTTATTTTTTAATTTTTCTTTAACTTCTTTTAATTTGCCTCTTATGTATTCTTCATAAATTTTGGAGATTTCTCGGGCAATAACAAAATTATGCATAATACAAAAAATATCTTGGACCCCATAAAGCCTTAGGTTATAAAATAACCATTGAAGTAGCTTCTGGACAACCTCACTTGTCAAAAATGTGCTTATCTTATACAACTTATTTATTTTTTTTAAATAAATGTTATAATAATTTAAAATGGAAAAGCCTTCAATAAAACATCCTGAATTTTTAAAAAATAAATATTGGGGTTTTAAGGAATTTCGAGACGCTGTTTTAAAATCTTCACAAAGAGCAGGAAAGGCAAAACCAGAAACTCAACCTCATCCAACCCAAATCCCTCTTTATATTCAAAGAATAATAGAAATTTTAAATAAACCAAGAGGCAAAGAACTTGTTGAAACCCAGATTCTCTTTAAAAAATATATCATTAAACCTGAAAATATAACTAATGATTATTTAAAAAATATCATTTTAGGTAGTTTTGCTGAACTAAAAGGCTATAACCGAGAACAATTAGCAAATGAAGAAATAAAAAGAATAATCATTGAACAATTTGAAAAGGAGACAGGTAAAAATTTCAAAACTTATCAAATTCCCGAAGAGGAAAAAAAGCGATTGATAGATCAAATTATTGAAGATCAAAAAAGAAGTTTGAATTTATGGTTTAATTATTTAACCTCACCCGAAGCTCAACAAAATTATCCCCCTGAATTTAGATATTGGGCATTTGCTGAAGTCTTAAAATTAGGAAATTACGATGAAAAGGAGAAAAAATTTAACGAACGAACAAAGACAACAACTGTTCCTTATCCTCACTTAGATGCTTATGCTCTCTCTATTGTCTTAGATATTGTTATAAGCAAGTACGAAAAAAGAACAGCCGAGATTTTTGAAATAATACCTCCAGAAGAAAGAAAAGAATTGGAAGAACTAAGAAAACAAGAAAACTTTAATTTGCTTTATTCTTGGGCTTTAGAATACATCAAAAAATTAAAACTTCCCAAAGAAAGATTGCCTATTATTAATGGACAATGGAAAGTTTATAAAGAAGGTTCAAACCCCAAAGAATTAACCGCAGATTTACGAAAATTTCCTACTGGTTGGTGTATTGCCAGCGAAGCTACAGCGGAAAATTATCTTTTTCATTCAGATGTTTATATTTATTATTCTCTTGATGCAGAAAACAAGCCTACTATTCCTCGAGTAGCAGTGGTCTATAATCACAAAACCCAAAGAATAACAGAAATTAGAGGAATAGCTGAAAGTCAAAATTTAGATGAATATATTGCTCCAGTGGTTGAAAGGAGCTTAAAAGAAGGAATAAAAATAGAAGAAAAAACAATAAAATTATTGGGAGCTGAAAATTATTTAAAGGCTACTCAAGATATGAAAAAATTAGCAGCTATATATACAAAATATAGACGAGGTGAAGATTTAACTAATGAGGAATTAGAGTTTTTGTATGAAATTGATGAACTAATAAAGAGTTTTGGGTATGAAAACGATCCAAGAATAAATGAAATTATAAGGAGTAGGAATATCAAAAAAGACTTAGCGAAAATTTTTGGTTGTCAAGAAAATCAAATTACTCTTAATAATGTAGAGTTTTTAGAAACTACGAAAAGAGGCATAGAAGTTATTTTTCACTATAGAGATCTTGATCTTAAATATCTAAAATCAGCCAAAGGATTAAATTTGCCTAAAAGAATTAGAGGATACCTTGATCTTGGAAGTCTTACTTCAGCTGAAGGATTGAAATTGCCTGAGAAAATTGGAGGAAGTCTTTATCTTAGTAGACTTACTTCAGCTGAAGGATTAAAATTGCCTGAGGAAATTGGAGGAGGTCTTGATCTTAGAAGTCTTACTTCAGCTGAAGGATTGGAATTGCCTGAGGAAATTGGGGGATATCTTTATCTTAATAGTCTTACTTCAGCTGAAGGATTGGAATTGCCTGAGAAAATTGGAGGAGGTCTTTATCTTAGTAGCCTTACTTCAGCTGAAGGATTGAAATTGCCTGAGGAAATTGGAGGAAGTCTTGATCTTAGTAAACTTACTTCAGCTAAAGGATTGAAATTGCCTGAGAAAATTGGAGGAAGTCTTTATTTTGATAGCCTTACTTCAGCTAAAGGATTGAAATTGCCTGAAGAAATCGGAGGAAGTCTTTATCTTAATAGTCTTACTTCAACTGAAGGATTGGAATTGGAACGCTTGAAAATTTTGGGGAATATATATTTTGGAAGAAGCCTCATTATTAAAGAAATAGAGGGCTTAAAAGCTAAATATCCTCATCTTAAAGATAAAATCAGATACAAATGGTAACAGCCACTCTAAACATCAATAATAAAATATGGTCTTTTTAAAAGACAATTTTCTTAAAAAAATAAATTTGAAATTATAAACAATCTCTCAAAACAATCGTTATCTCTCCTTTTAATTTTCTATTTTTTAATTTTTCTTTAACTTCTTTTAATTTGCCTCTTATGTATTCTTCATAAATTTTGGAGAT
>CALHAT010000050.1 GCA_937934285.1 Minisyncoccota bacterium
TTTGAAGAGGATTTATTGCACAATGAATTTAAAATTGATGGAAAACCAGATGAAGAAAAATTAAAACAGGCTGGAATCGAAAAGAAAGACGGGCATTATGAATTTTACATCACACCTGATAAACTAAAAGATATTATTGATTTATGGTCAAGTACATATATTGAAATAGCAGGAGGTGAAGCTGGAATAAATAAACTTTTAAAAGAAACAAAAGAATTACAAAAATCTTTATTGAAAGACGCGCCGCCAGAATTAAAAGATGCTCTAAGATCAATTGGTAACTTAATTGTTGGTTTAGAGGAAAGATACCGAGATATAATAGAAACAGGAGCTTCCAAAGAAGAACTAGAAAAAATTAAGAAAGGTTTAGAGCAATGTAAAAAATTTTTAGAAAATCTAAAGCCAGATGTTGATGAGTATAGAAAGACTAAAGATCAAAGCCTTTTGAGTCGAATAAGAAGAAAAATAAGTGATTTTTGGATAAATAATGGTTCGGTTGTTCTTTCATCTCTTGGTCTTTGGGGACTTGCTATCGGCTGGTTTTTGCCTTTGTGGTTAATAGCGAAAATGTACAAAGAAATTGAAAAAAACATTTAAAATTTAACTTTATTTAATTTTTTTGTTATAATAAATTTGTTCGCCCCCATAGCTCATCGGGCAATAAATTGCCCTCACAGCTATGGGTTCTCACTTCGTTCGCCCCCATAGCTCAAGTGGTAGAGCAACGGCCTTTTAAGCCGGTGGTTGGAGGTTCGAGTCCTCCTGGGGGCACATCTTATCAAGAATCAGGAATCAAGATTCAAGAATTAAGAAGAAACAAGATTCATGATAAAGATTTATCTTCGAGAAGAAAAGGCAAATAAGATTAGAAGAGAAGGGAAAGTGCCCGGAGTAATTTATGGACCAAATATTGGATCTCAAAAAATTTATGCTGACGATAAAGATATTAAAACTTTATATAAAGAGCACGAGGGAGGTCTTTTTGAAATCTATTTTGAAGATCAAAAAATGTCAGCAATTTTACGAGAAATTCAAATACACCCTCTTACTAATCAAATAATTCATTTCGATCTTTATGTTCCCAGTTTAAGTAAAAAAGTTACTACTACAATTCCAATAGAGTTTGTTGGCGAAGCGCCGGTTACCAAGAAAGGAGGTGTTTTAAATTTTGGCTTACATGAATTGGATATAGAAGCTTTTCCCCAAGATTTACCTGAAAAAATTGTTATAGACCTTTCTTTGTTGAATGAAATAGGCGAAACCATTTATGTTAAAGACTTAAAAATATCATCCAAGATCAAAGTTTTATTGGAAGAAAATACGCCTATTGTTTCAGTCATTAAAGAACGAGAAGAAAAATTCCTTGAGGAGCCTCCAACCTCTTTGGAATCTTCCAATGATTAAGATAGAGGACATAAAAAATAAAGACTACCAAAAATTTTTTGAATTTAAAAACAAGAGGATAAATAAACTTTACCTACCTGTCGTTAGTTATAAATTAGTAATAATTTTATTTTTTATTATTTTTTCTTTTAATGTAGTAGCCGCGCCTCTTTCTCTCCCTTCATCCCAGTTAAATCCAGAAATTCGAAAGCAAAAAGAATCTTTAGAACAAGAACTTCAAAAGGTTTTAAAACAAATTGAAGAATATAAAAATACTATTAAAAATATTCGCAGTCAGAAAAGATCTATCCAGAATGAAATTAAAATAGTTGAGACAAATATTAAAAAAATTGAAGCTGAAATAAAAGCTATTAATTTAAATATCGAAAGATTAAATAGGAAAATTGCCGAGACTAAAAAATCGATAAAATTAACTGAAGATAAAATTGTTCGTTCGAAAGAGATTCTAGTAGCAGCTTTAAGATATTATTATCAAACAAGACAAAGAAATATTATGGAAGTTTTTTTAGCAGGAGCTCGACTCTCAGATTATTTTAATAATTTTTTCTATCTTCAGAAGCTTCAGGAACAAATTAATCAAGAAATTGATAATCTTAAAAATCTAAATTATAGATTAAATAAACAAAAATTGAGTTTAGAGGAAGAATTAGATGAACAAAATAGTCTTTTGTCATTATCAAAAGTGAAACATGTAGAGCTTCAAGATTTAAAGAACCAGAAACAACTTCTTTTAGCTCAAGCTCAAAAACAAGAATCTGAATATCAGCAAAAATTAACCGATGCTGAAAAAACAGCAGCTCAAATAAGAGAACAACTTTATCGTTTAGCCGGTGGTGGTGCGCCGATAACTTTTGGTCAAGCTTATGAGTATGCCAAAATCGCTGAAAGATATACTGGTATAAGACCAGCTTTTTTATTAGCGGTTTTGCATTATGAATCAAGAATTGGTCAAAATGTTGGTACTTGTCATTACAAAGATGCTATGAAGCCATCAGAACAGCCAATCTTTGAGCAAATTGTTCGTGAACTTGGCTTAGATCCCAACAGAGTTCCTGTTTCTTGTAAACCTTGGTATGGTTGGGGAGGAGCTATGGGTCCAGCTCAATTTATTCCTTCAACTTGGATGGCTTATCGCGATCGGGTTGCAAAAATAACTGGTAATAATCCACCATCGCCTTGGAATATTTTAGATTCATTTATTGCGGCAGCTATAAAATTAACCGATTCCGGAGCTGCTTCTCGAAATTATCAAGATGAATGGAAAGCAGCAATGATTTATTTTGCGGGTTCAAATTGGAACAAACCGTCACTGAGATTTTATGGTGATGATGTTATGACTATTGCTCAAAGGTTTGAAACTGATATCCGGATTTTAGAAAGAAGTAGATAAGACTAGCGATTGACCAAAGTTGGATCAAAGAGCCTTCACTTCTTCTCTCTTTAGCACTACTTATTTCGCTCGAGTATCCTAAAGCCCCATCAACAAATAAATCATTTAAACTTGCCTTAATAATTTTTTCAATAATATCTTTGTATTTTTGGGGATTTATTTTAGTTAGAGCGTAGGCTATTAAATTGTTCAGAAAATACCAAGAGTTTCCTTGATGATACGCCTTAGAGAGTTCACCATCATCTTCATCTTTAAAATTAATGTCATTTTGGGGTAAAGTACTAAAACCACCCCAATTAAGAAAATTTGTCTTAATTAATTTATCAAAATATCTTTCCCATTCTTTTAGAGAAAAAATATCTTCTAAGAATAGAAAAGCAAAGATTAAATTTATATCTGAGTGATTGTTTTTTATTTGGGCAATTAATCTTTCTTCGCGATAACCGGCTTCTTCAACATAAAATTTATTCTCTTTAGCAAATTTTCTTAAAACTCTCAAATATAAACTTTCAATTTCCAAAGCAGTTTTTCTTTCTAAGGTATCCATCCAGGTTGAATAAGCAGGCAAATCCAATTCGTTATTTTTTATAAATTTTTCTTTCCAAAATTGAAAATACTTTTCTAAAAGAGTAAAATGACTATGGAAAAAAACTTTATTTAAGTTTAAGACCAAAAGGAGGAAAGTATCGGCTGCTAAACCTTGTTGTCCCTCATTAATTATTTGTTTATTTAAAAGCCAGATATTTTCTAAATTATTAATATAAAATTTTAATCTTTTCTCTAAGAATTCTTCCCGCAAAGTATCTTTTAAAAGATATAAACTTAAAAGTTCATCGCGTAACCAATTTTCATAGAACCAAGGGAAACCAGCGGCTAAATAGTTATCTAAAACCAAAGCGTTAATTCTGAAAAGAAGAAAATCGCAAAATAAATTTTGACTTTTAAAGATAATTTCAGATTTTTTTTGAAGAATTTGCGGTTGAACTATTTTTATTTTTAACTCTCTAACTTTACCAAAGATTCCGTCTAAGACCCACCAAGATGATGGTGGCGAATTTCTTTTTTCATCATAAGTCATTTTTTTTAAAATCCAAGTCTGCCGAACTTCTAGAGGGGAATCAGCCTCAACTAAAATTTTGACAAAACCATTATTCTCTAAAAACTCTTCAACGGTTAGACAACAAGAAGATATTTTTTTAATTTCAATTTTTCTTTTTTCCGGTTCATTTTTAAAAATCTTTTTAAAATCAAAGGTTAAATTTATATTTTGCCAGGAAGAAAAAGTGATTTCTAAAGAGTCAGGATTTAGTTTCAAATAGGCTTGGTTATTTTTAAAAAAGAAGATAATTTCTTGGGTACTTAAGATATAACCTTCCAGAATTTCATCATAAAAATTGATATCATCTAAAAATCTCAAAGCCTGGTTTTCAAAAAGTAAAAAACCCCCGAAATATCTGCTTTTTTTATTAGGCGAGTAAAGAAACCAAAGATTTTGATTTTTAAGGAAAAAAATATCTGATAAAGCTTTAAAATTTTTATCAATTTCTTGATAAGTAACCTTCATTCTTTTAGAAGTTTTTCATAAACATTTAAGTAATTTTTAATTAATTCTTCCCAATCAAAATGAGAAGCTAATCTTCTTGCTTCATATTTATTCTGGATTCTTTCGGATCTTGACATTAAGACTATTTTTAGGAAAATCTCCGTTAAATCATCAATAACCTCGCTTTCTTTTCGACCCTTTCTTTCCAAAATGAAAAGACCTGGATGTTCGAAAGAAAGAAGGCCCTTTTCTTTTATATAACTGGCAAAACCAGTTAAATCAGAGGTAACCGCCATTACTCCTCCAGCTAAAGTTTCTAAAGGCGTATAACCCCACGGTTCGTAAAAAGAAGGGAAAATTCCTAAGTGGGAACCATTGACTGCCTCATAATAATCTAAATTCAAAAATCCATCAGCTGAGTTTAAATAAATAGGGTAGAGAATAACTTTTACTTTATCTTCTTCAGCATTATTTAGTCCGGCTTTTTTAAGAAGATCTAAAAATTCATTAGCCGGATTTAAAAGATGGGTTGATTTAGGAATTTCTTTACCGATTTTAATTCGACTTAAAATCTTTCTTATTTCCAAAATTTCTTCGTTATTAAAAATATCTTTAATTGGTTTCTGATGAATTAAAAAATGTAAAATGCGTGAGTGGATTTCTTTACTGAGATTTTCTAAATAATGTTCTAAACTTTGATAAGTGATTAAATTTTCTAAAACACTATGATCAATATCTATAAATTCTTGCGGAACAAAAACAAAAAGATATATATTTTTATTAATATTTTTATTTTTTAAAGTTTTATTTAACTGACCTAAAGCAAGAAGAGTGATATCAAAACCTTTATTTTTAATTTCTTTACGACCACTAATGAAGAAAATTAAGGAATTCTGAACAGGACAATGTTTTTTAAAATAAGGCGAAAAAAAATAAAGGATAAAATCTAAAATTCGAGATTTATTTTTTTGATGTTGAGTCGCAATTTCTTCAAAGGTTGGGAATTTTTTTAAGTCAATTCCATTTGGTAAAATGTTATCAGCTTTTCTTCCTAAAAATTTTTCTACTTCCCAAGCAGTAAGATAGCTTATTGTTGTTAAAATCTTCGAAAATTTAGCTGAATACTTTTCTATTCCATGTTTAGCTTCAATGCCTAAATCATAAGCTATTTTTTGAGGATCAATGTATTCTTCCCAAAAATTTATACCTATACCAGCCAGGGTTCGACCTAAAACTGTAGCATGAGTTGTGAAAATTGTTTTTAAATTATAATCTTTTAAAAATAATATTGTGGCTCCACTTAACCATTCATGAAAATGGAAGATCGAGTCCCGGCACCCCATTTTGATTAATTCTTTTATAAATTCACTAACCGCTTTTGACCAGGCTACGGGTTCGTCATAATCACGGCTAGTTCTTAAACTGTCAATACCAAATTTTTCCCAAAGTTCATACTTAATACTATTAATTTCATGTAAATATTTTTGAAAATCGATTAAGAAGCCATTTGGTAAACCATTAACTAGCCATTCGCCGTAGTATATAATAAGACCCCTTTTTTGCAAATTATTAATGATCTCTTTAAATTCTCCTGAAGGTTCTAAAATTCGAAAATCATTATGACTTTTTGCTCCTAAATAAGGACCCACAACAAAATAATTTTTTCCATAATGATTTTTAATATAACCAGCTTTACTTGATAAAACTGTATAAATTCCTCCAATTTTGTTACCTACTTCCCAGCTAATTTCGAAAAGATACTTTGACATTTGGTTGAATTCTTGATTTTAAATCTTCTAAAGCATTACGAAAATTTAAATAGGCATCATAGGGCGTTTCATAGGGATTGAAATATTTATGAACATCACCATCAGCGAACCATTTGGTGCACATATAATAAAAATGATCAGCGGTCTGTAATTTTCGCCAAATTTCTTTTAAATAAAAAGGAATATCTTTTTCTAAAGAATATAAAATCTCAGCACATTCCTTTTGCATTTCATTGCCAAGCCAAGCAGTTAAGTCTCGTTCAGTATCAGCCCAAGTAACGGGGTTTTTAGAGGAGAAAATACCACGCACTGAATATTTTTCAATGACTTCACTTGGCAAAGCAAATTCTAAATTTTTTCTCTTTAAAACTTCAAAAGGTAAAGCTTTCAAAAATTCAAAAATACCAGTATCTTCCCATTGATGTTCGCCAAAGGTTTCAAAATCCATAAACAAATTAATTATTTCGCCGTTACCGTTATGAGCCTCTAACCAGGTAGCTAATTTATCCGCAGTTAATGGCCATTCCTCCCACCACCTGGCTGAAAAACGAAAGCTAACATCATCAGACAATTTGTAATTTCTTAAAAGAATTTTTAAATTTTTTTCTGGATCTTCATAAATAAAATTTGGTGCCCGCCATTCTAAAATCCAAGGAACACCTTCAGCTAAAATTGCTTCGAAGCCGAGTTCTTTAACAACTTTTGTTAACCCATCAAAATAAATTAATTCGGTATTGGCAAAAACCTTGCTTTCTTGATTGAATAATTTTTTGATTAGTTTTTTGTGAAATAAAACTTGTTCTTTAAATTCTTCGGTTGAATATAAACTGGCTAAAGAATGATAATAGGTTTCGCCAACGAATTCGACTGACCCAGTTTTTGCTAGTTGTTTAAATAGATCAATTATTTCTGGCTGCCACTTTTGGAGTTGCTCAATTAAAGTTCCAGTAATACCGAAACTAACTTTAAATTGACCCTTAGTTTGCTGAATTAATTCTTTAATAATTTTTAAAGTTGGCAAATAACATTTTTTAGCGATTCTTTCTAAATAAAATTTATTTCTTTCATCATCAAAATAATTCTTGTTTTCATAGATATCAAAAACCGTGTAATGCCTAATTCTAAATGGTTGGTGAACTTTAAAATAAAAAACTACGGAAGGCATCTTTGATAAAGACTTAATAATTGATGAGCTGTTTTTGACCAACAAAACTTGTGTTGGGCTTCGATTTTACTATTAATTAAATATAAATTTTTCATTTTTTGATATTTTAAAATACCAACAATTTTATTAGCTAATTCTTTTATATCCCAAAAATCAAATCTCATTATGTTATTTAAATAAAAACCAACTCCGGTTGTTTTGGAGACAATAATCGGAACATCATTATTTAAACCTTCTAAAGGAACTAAACCAAAAGGGTCAGCTACTGAAGGCACAACTAAAAGATCGGCTGTTTGATAAATTCCCCAAAGTTCACTGTCTCTTAAGAAATTTGTAAAGACGACATTTTCTTGAATTTGAAGTTCATAAGCTAATTTAACTAAATGAGGGAACATATCGCCCGAACCAACAAAAACAAATTTTGTTTTTGGTAAAAATTTTTTAACTAAAGGAATTGCTCTTAAAAGATAGTCTGGACCTTTTTGCAAAGTCAACCTGCCGACAAAAAGAACAATCTGCCAACCTTCTTTTTTTAAATTCATTAGATAAGAAGGAAGTTTGCCATTTTCTTTTGACCAATAAAAACCATTAGGCAAAACAAAAATTTTATTTTCAGGAAGATTATAAATTTTAACTAAAACATCTTTAGTGAGATCACTAACCGGCAGAAGATAATCAGCTTTTGAAAAGTATTCTTTTTCAATTTGGAAAATTATTGGGTGAGGATTGTTGCCAGTTCTTTCGATTTCTGTTGAATGAATATGCAAAAATGAGGGAACTTGAAAATATTCTTTTAAAAAATTAACTCCGGGCCCCGAAAACCAGTCGTGACCATGGATAATATCTGGCTTTTCGTTGTAAACTGCTAAAAGTCTTTCTCCATAACTAAAAACTAAATTTAAAAGTTCACTATCAAACCAAAAATATTTTTCTAAATAACCAATAATTTTTTTCGAATAATTTTCAGCAAAAATAACTTTAAAAGGGGTTTTTTTGATTGGTAATTTAGCTGGTAGAGCAAATGTTAAATCAATTTGTTTACTTAATTCTTGAGCTAAATAAAAACAAGCCACACCTAAACCACCACTATTGAAAGGCGGTAATTCCCAACCTAACATTAAAACTTTCATCATTTTTAATTATAAATCAAGTTTTTTTTAAAAAACCAAGTGAAATTGTTAATAATTCATTTCTGTTTCTGAACCAAATAACATCTTTTATTTTCTCAAGCTCCTTTATTTGTCTTTTAGCCAATTTTAAAATATCTAAATAACATTTCTCTTGTGCTGTTTTTAAATCAATTTCGCCTTTAACATATTTCCCAAACCATTTGTATTCTAAGCCAAAACCAATAATTCTTTGCCACGACAGTCCAATTTTCCTTAATTTTTTAATCTCTTTAATAATTCCAGGGACTCTTTTTAAAAGTCTTTTTCTAATTTTTTTAAATAAAATTTCCTTTTCAATTTTGGGAGCTAAAATTAAAACTTTATATTTTGGTTTTTTTATCAGTTTCGGAACTTTTTTCAAAGAATAAATTATTTCTAAAGCCCTAATTAATCTTCTTTTATTTTTCGGATCTAAACTTTCAGCTCTTCGCGGATCTAATTTTTTAATTTCCTCATATAGCTCTTCTTCGCTCTTTTTCTCAAGTTTTTTCCTTAATCTATAATCAGGTTTAACTTCAGGAATCTGCCAACCTTCTTTTAAAGCTTTTAAATAGAAAATTGTTCCACCACAAAAAATTGGCACTTTATTTTTCTTTAAAATTTTCTTAATTGCTTTTTCAGAATCTTTGAGCCACCTTCCTAAAGAATAATTTCTTTTTGGTGAAGCAATGGAAAGAAGATAGTGCTTAACTTCTTTTTCTTCTTTTTTGCTAATTTTGCCACTACCAATATCTAAAT
>CALHAT010000051.1 GCA_937934285.1 Minisyncoccota bacterium
AAATCTATCATTTCAAAATATTCTTTATAAAAATTTTTTCTTAATTTATTATTTTCCCAATTATGTTTTTCAAAAATTAAAAAAGTTTCTTTAAAAATTAAGTCTCCAATTAATATTGCTTCTGACTCTGAAAATTTAGCAATTAATTTTTTATTTTGATTTTTTTTAAATTTTTTAAATAAATAATAATTTATAGTTTCAGTTTGATGTCTTGATTTCCCATTATCCATAACATCATCATGAATTAAACAAAAATTATGGAATAGTTCTAATCCAATTAAAATGTTTTTAACAGAATTTATATTTTTATTTTTAGACGAGCTAAATATGCTATATGTTGAATAGAGTAAATATGGTCTTATTTTCTTGCCACCTATTAAAATTTTATATAATTGATTAGCTAAATCTTTTAATTCAGGATTATACTTCAATAATTGTTTATTTATTTTAATGATTATTTTTTCTATTTCTTTTTGATAAATTTTATTAAATTTTTTTTGAAATGCTTGAATATGCATTTTTATTTATTTTCTCTAATACTAACTATCTGACCATCTTTTAATTCAATAATTTTTTGAGATTTATAAGCGATTTTTTCATCATGAGTTACAATAATAAAAGTTGTTTTTTTTATTTTATTAATTTTTAAAAACAAATCCATAACAATTTCTGTATTTTTTGAATCTAAATTTCCTGTTGGTTCATCAGCTAAAATTATACTTGGATCATTAATTAAAGCTCTACATATAGCAGCTCTTTGTCTTTCCCCTCCCGAAATATAATCTGGGTATTTTTCTAATACATCTTCTATATTAACAATATCAGCTAATTCTTTGGCTTTATTAATTATTTCTTTATTAGTTTTTTTATTTAAAATTAAATATGGCATAAGTATATTTTCTAAAATAGTAAATTCTGAAATTAAATAATGAAACTGAAAAATAAATCCTATTTTTTGATTTCTGAAAAAAGACAACTCATCATCGTTCAATTTTGAAATATTTTGATTATCAACAATAATTTCTCCGCTATCAAAAGAATCTAGGCCTCCTAATAAATTCAATAAAGTTGTTTTGCCGCTTCCTGACTGACCATAAATTGAACAAACAATTCCTTTTTCTAAATCAAAGCTAACATTATTTAATGCCAGAGTATCTACTTTATCGTGATAATATTTAACTACATTTTTTACGATTAAAATTTTATCCATTTTTTAAAACTAACCTCCAATTATAATTTTAGAAGGTTCTATTTTTGATATTTTTCTTGAAGATAAATATCCGGCTAAAGCTATTGAAAAAATATTAAACAAAACTGTTGCGATAAAATAATTTGTTTTTATAACTATATCAAACAACGGTAGGCCTTGTTCGTTCTTTACTAAATTAGTAAATAAATTTAAAATTAAAAAAGCAAAAATTAATCCTAAAATTACACTTGAAATACCCAAAATAAAACTCATATAAATAAATACCAAAGTAATTTTTTTATTTTTCATCCCTAACGCTTTTAATACTCCTATTTCTTTATATTTTTCAACTATTTTCATATTAATAATACTAAAAATAGAAATGCTTATTGAAAACAATATAAAAAATTGAATAAATATACTTGAAGTTGACTGAGCAGATAAACCGTTTAATAATTGTTTATTTTTTTCTTTCCATTCATAAATTTCATAAGGATAATTATAATTATTTAAAATTTGTCTTTTTATTTTATCTGAGTCAAAAACATTATTTACTTGAAATAATAAAGAACTATATTCATATCTTTTAAAACCTAAAAAATCTTGGACTTCTTCTTTATTCATTAATATATAATTGTCAGTTAATTGATTGCCTGTTTTAAAAACTCCGATTACTTTTACGCCTTTAAAATCCCCAATATTATTTCTAATACTGATAAAATCATTTAAATTTAATTTTAAATCATCATAAACACCATAACCTATTAAAGCTTCTCCATTTTTTATATTTTTTTCTCCGATAATAAGATTTTCTTCTAAACCATATAAATCTTTATCTAATAAATTATTAAATCCTATTAATTTTGCTGATTTTTCCTCTTTGCCACTAAAATCATAAACTAAAACACCGCCTTCTACAGAAGCGACTATTTTTTTAAAATTATTTAAATCTAAATTTTTTAAAAAGTTCTCGGGATTTTTAATTTTTGTGTTTATCTTATCATTGTCAAATGGTTTAATAGTAATATGAGATGAATAACCAAGTGTTCTTTTAATTAAATTTGCTTGAGTGCTATCAATAATTATTGCAACAAAAAACTGTACAGCAATTCCTATACTAATTGCTAAAATTATAATTAAAGATCTAAAAAGTTTATATTTTAAAAACCTAAAAGCAATAAAAAATTCTAACATTTTAAATTTATTTGTCATAAAAAATTTGTTTTACTCTTTTTGATTGTTTAAAATGATCTACTATTATTTTAGTATAATTTTCAATATTAAAATCAATAGGATTGATTAAATTTTTACAATTTATATTTTTTAATTCTGGAATATATTTTTTAATATAACTACAATTAAAATCAAATTTTTTGGCTTGCAATATTGGATTAAATATTCTTAATGGTTTAGGATCTGGGCCAACTGAAGCAACCCATTGCCAATTACCCACATTAACAACTTCATCATAATCAATTAAATATTTTGAAAAAAATTTTTCACCAATTCGCCAATCAACTAAAAGATCCTTTGTTAAAAAAGAACCGACAATCATTCTAGCTCGATTATGCATCCAATTTTCTTGTTTTAATTGTCTTATTGCCGCATCAATTATTGGATAACCAGTTTCACCTTTTTCAAATTTTTCTATAAAATATTGATTATTTTCCCATTTCAAACCTCTTCTTTTTTCTTGAAATTCTAAATTTTTTAATTCAGGAAAATAATTTTTAATATGATACCAAAATTCTCGCCAAGCTAATTCTTTAACAAAATCTTCGCTTAAATTCTTTACGCGTTGGTATAGAACCCTAATTGAAATAATACCAAACCTTATGTAAGGAGATAATTTAGAAGTTCCATCTTCAGCCAAAAAATTTCTCGTAGAACTATAATTAGCAAAATCGAAATTTTTTAATTTATCTTCCAAATACTTTAATGTCCAATAAAAATTACCGACAAATTTATGCTTTAAAATCAAATCATTTAACTGAAATTTATTGATCTTAACTAACTCAGTTTTATTTTTAAAATCTTTTAAATCTATGTTTAAAATTTCACTATCAATAAAATTTAACCATTTCTTATAAAAATGGGAATAAATTTTTGTATAAGGTATTTTTCTTACATCAACTAAAAAATTATCAAAAGTTTCTACAAATTTGATTCCGTATTTTTGACAAATTTTCTTTACTTTATTATCTCTTTCTTCGCCTAACCAGGTTAAAGATTCTGCCGTATAAACAGCCTGTGGTTTTAATTCTTTAATTAGGTATTCAAAAACAATATCGGTTTTACCATAAAATAAATTTAAATTTAAATGACTCTTCAAATTTTCTGTAATCTCTTTTAAAAAATAAAGTCTATTATCGAACGAATTAAGATTTTTTAAAATATCTTCGTCAAAAATAAAAATAGGATAAATTTTCTTAGAATCTTTTAAACATTTTGCCAAACTTCTATTGTCTTCTATTCGTAAATCTCTTTTAAACCAATAAATACTTCTCATTTTTTATTTCTCTTAATAATTTTTTAACTGCTAACTCTTTCTTTTTTGCTTCTAAAAGAACATCTATTCTTTGGAAATTTATTTTTTTATTTGAAAATATAAAATTTAAAAAATTAAAAAAATCTTTTTTGTGAATATAATCACCATGACTTGTTTTCTTCTTACCTTCTGAAGAAATATGAAATTCTGGTATTCTTTTACCCCATGTTTTTAATACTTCATTTATTTTTATTGGCGAATAATTAATCTTATGATGAAAATAATCAAAAACAAAAGGTAAGTTAGTTAAATTACAAATTTCTAAAATATCTTGAGCCTTGTATGATTTTTCATCATTTTCTAAAGCTAATCTTTCTTTAAGCCAATAATTTTTATTTATATTTTTTATTAAAGTTTTGGAAGCTTTATCTTT
>CALHAT010000052.1 GCA_937934285.1 Minisyncoccota bacterium
TCATAAACTTCTTCAAGGACTTATTGCTAAATCGAAAATAAGATTAAATTCTTAATTTTGCTCCGGAATCTATTTTTATGATATAATATTCTTGATTCTTAATTCTTGAATCTTGCTTCTTTCAAAAAATGTTTCCCTTAAATCGATTTACTTTAAAGGCACAAGAAGCGTTGCAGAAGGCTCATGATAAAACACTCGAGCTTCATCATGCTGAGGTGAAAGCAATTCATATTTTGTGGGGAATTTTAAATGTTGATGAAAATATTATTGGTGATATTTTAAAAGAATTAAAAACTAATGAGCCAGCTTTACTTCATACTTTAGAGGAAGAACTTGATCGTATCCCTAAAATTTTTTCTGGTGGTAGTTTAGCTAATCTTTATCTTTCTCAAGAAGCTTATCAAGTCTTAGATCAAGCAGGTTATTTAGCCAGAAAAATGGGTGATGAATTTATTTCCTTAGAACATATTTTAATTGCTTTAACTGAAGTTCGTTCAAGTGCTAAATATATTTTAGAAAGATTTGGAGTAACTTCAGAAAGAGCGCAAAGAGTTTTAGCCAATTTAAGAAAAGGACAAAAAATTACTGATGAAATGCCAGAATCAAAATACAAAGCTTTAGAAAGATATAGTCTTAATTTAACGGAATTAGCTCGGCAAAAAAAACTTGATCCAATTATTGGCCGTGATCGCGAAATAAGAAGAATTATTGAAATTTTATCAAGACGAACCAAAAACAATCCTGTCCTTATTGGTGAAGCTGGAGTTGGCAAAACAGCGATTGTTGAAGGTTTAGCACAAAGAATTGTTAGCGGCGATGTTCCTGAATCAATTAGAAAAAAAGAAATTGTTTCCTTAGATATCGGTGCTTTGATTGCTGGCTCAAAATATCGCGGTGAATTTGAGGATCGTTTAAAAACAATTATTCGGGAAATTAAAGCCAATGCTGGCAGATATATTTTGTTTGTCGATGAGATGCATACTTTAGTTGGAGCTGGTGCAGCTGAAGGTGCAGTTGATGCTTCTAACTTACTAAAACCAGCACTTACTAAAGGAGATTTTCAATTAATCGGCGCAACAACTTTTCGTGATTATAAACTTTATATTGAAAGAGATCCCGCTTTTGCCCGACGTTTTCAGCCAGTTGTTGTTGAAGAACCATCAATTGATGATACAATTGCGATTTTGCGAGGTCTTAAAGAAAAATATGAACTTCATCATGGTGTTAAAATTACTGATTCAGCAATTATTGCCGCGGTTAAACTTTCTAGTCGTTATATCACTAATAGATTTTTACCAGATAAAGCAATTGATGTTATTGATGAAGCTGCAGCCTCTTTAAAAATCCAGATCGAAACCATGCCTGCTGAGATTGAAGATTTGGAAAAAGAAATTAGAAAGTTAGAGATTGAAAGAGAAGCCTTAGCTAAAGAAAATTCTTCAAAAAGTGAATTAAAGAATATTGAAACCAAATTAGAAAAATTAAGAAAAGAAAGAGAAAAAGTTTATGAAAAATGGAATATTGAAAAGAGAGCTAATGAGAAATATCAAGAACTTAAAAAGAAACTTGAAGCTTTAAGAGCTGAAGCTGAAGATGCTGAGAAAAACGGAGATTTTACTCGGGTGGCGGAAATAATTTACGGCGAAGTGCCGGCAATCGAAAAAGAATTACAAGAGATTGAAAATAAAATGAAAAAAATGAAAGTTACTTTTATTAAAGATGCGGTGACTGAAGAAGATGTTGCTGAAGTTGTTGCTCGTTGGACAGGTATTCCGGTCAAAAAGATGATGGAAGATGAAGCGGAAAAACTTTTACATGCGGAAAATATTTTACGCCAAAGAGTTGTTGGTCAAGAAGAAGCTATTTTAGCTGTTGCTAATGCTTTACGAAGAGCCCGAGCCGGACTTTCTGAAGAAACTAAACCAATTGCCTCATTTTTATTTTTAGGACCAACTGGAGTTGGGAAAACTGAACTTGCTCGCGCTTTAGCTGAATTTATGTTTAATGATGAAAAAGCAATGATAAGAATTGATATGTCTGAATATATGGAGCCTCATTCAGTGGCTAAGCTTATTGGTTCACCACCTGGTTATGTTGGTTATGAAGAAGGTGGCCAACTTACTGAGGCAGTTAAACATCGTCCTTATAGTTTAGTTTTATTTGATGAAATTGAAAAAGCCCACCCTGAGGTTTTCAATATCTTACTTCAGATTTTGGACGAGGGTCGATTAACTGATAGCCGGGGAACAACTGTCAATTTTAAAAACACTATTATTATTATGACCTCGAATATTGGGAGTCATTTATTTAGAAAAATGGGTTCAATTGGTTTTACGGTTGAAGAAAAGTCAATTTTAGAAGATTATAAAGATAAAATTCAAAAAGCACTAAGAGAATTTTTTAAACCAGAATTTTTAAATCGAATTGATGAAATTATTATTTTCCGACCTTTAACCAAGAATGATTTAAGAAAAATTGTTGAAATCCAGCTTGAGAAAGTTAAACAACGAGTTAGAGAAAAAGGCATCGATATCGAATTTAGCGATGAGGTTAAAGAACTTTTGATTGAAAAAGGATTTGATGAGGTTTATGGAGCTCGGCCATTGCAACGAGCAATTCGAAAATATGTTTTAAACCCCCTTTCAGAACGAATTATTGCTCAAGAATTAAATGCCGGTCAATCTATTTTTTTGAAACTTAAGGGTCAAAATCTAGAGATTGTTAAGAAGAAATGAACCTGGAAACAATTACTGATTATTTAAAAAAATCTTTTAATGAACTCAAAAAGGTAAATTGGCTGACACGAAAAGAAACTTTTAATTTAACTTTAGAAGTTATTGTTTTTGCTTTAGTTTTTATTATAATTTATGGGATAGTTGACAGTTTTTTGGTAAGAATTATTCTCTTGTTGAAATAATGCCTAAACAGAAATTAAATTTAGGTCGAGCGTGGTATGCTATTCATACTGTTGTTGGTTTTGAAGATATTGTTGCTGAAGCAATAATGAAAAGGGCTGAAGCTTTTGATATGAAAGATAAAATTTTTAATGCTTTAGTGCCTAAAGAAAAAGTCTGGGTTATTAAAGGAGGGAAAAGGGAATTAGTTGAACAAAAAATTTATCCTGGTTATGTTTTAGTTGATATGATTGTTACTGATGATTCTTGGTATGTTGTTAGAAATACACCTAAAGTAACAAGTTTTGTTGGTGTAGGAACAACGCCGGTGCCTTTGGACGAAAATGAACTTAAAGAAATTTTTATGAGAATGAAAAAAGAAGAACCAGAAATTGAAACTGATCTTAAAATCGGTGATTTAGTTGAAGTCGTTCAAGGTCTTTTTAAAGGAATGAAAGGTAAGGTCATTGAAGTAGATCGCGAAAGACAAAAATTGAAAATTTTAGTACCAATTATGAAAAGAGAAGCTCCAATCGAGGTAGATTTTTTACAGGTTAAAAGAATATAATTTGGTTATTAGCCCCTGGCCGTTAGTGGTTAGGGATTTGAAATAATGAGACAAAATACAAGAAGTAGAAAAAAGAGGGAAAAGTCTGAAATAAAAGAAATGGCTAAGATTTTGAAAAAAGTTAAAAAGAAGCCGGATTTTGAAGATTTTGTTAAATTAGAAAAAA
>CALHAT010000053.1 GCA_937934285.1 Minisyncoccota bacterium
GTTATATAAAAATTTTACTAATTAAATCTTAACTGGAAAGCCGAGTTCTTTCCATAAATTAATATTTTCTTCTTTAGTTTTTGCCGAACCGATTAAATTAACTTCAAAGCCGAAAGAGTATTTAACTTTATCAGAAATTGCCTCAGGAAATATATTTATCTCCTTCAATCCTAAATTAATATTCCCTTTATTATCAAAATTATTTTCTTTTAATCCATAAAAATCTTTAGCTCTGGGCAAAGCATAGGTAACCAATCTTTGAATAAAATCAAATAATCTTCTTTTCCTTAAAGTGACCAAAACAGCAACCGGCATCCCCTTTTTCAATTTAAATCCAGAAACAGCTTTTTTAGCTCTTACAATTTTTGGTTTTTGTCCTGTTATCATTGAAAGAACATAACTCGCATCTTCAATAATTTTGTTTTCTTGATCAGGATGATTGGCTACCAATTTTCCAATTCCAATTTGAACAATCCCTTTAAGTGGTCTTGGTTTTTTTAAATCTATTTGATAAGTCCTTGACATTTTTTACAATAACGGTATTTGTCTTGATCTTCAAATTTATAACCGACCCGGGTTGCTTTACGACAATGAGGGCAAATTAACTTAACATTAGCAACAGCTATTGACCTTGGAATTTCAACAATTTTACCTTTTTCTCCTTGCGTTCTTGGTTTTATATGTTTCCTAACCAAATTTAAACCTTCAACAATAACTCTATTTTCTTTGGGTAAAGCTTTAATTACTTTTCCGGTTCTTCCCCTATCTTTCCCTTTAATTATTAAAACGGTATCTCCTTTTTTAATTTTCATACTAGTTCTGGTGCTAAATTAGCGATTTTAGTATAACCAAGTTCTTTAATTTCTCTAGGAATTGGACCAAAAATTCTATTGCCCATCATTTCCCAAATTCCTTTAGGACCTTTTTTAAGTAAAACCACAGCATTTTCCTCAAAACGAATATAGGTTCCATCTTTACGATGAAAAGGTCTCTTTTGTCTAACTACCAAAGCCCGAACCACATCACCTTTTTTAACTGAACTTCTTGGTTCAGCTTCCTTGACCGAACAAGTAATAAGATCACCGATCTCAGCATAACGGGCATTTCCTTTTCGAATAATACCAATGCATTGGAGCTTAAAAGCTCCGGAATTATCAGCACAATTTAAAATTGTTCTTCTTTGAATCATTGCTCAGCTTTTTTAAGAATCTTAACTAAACGCCATCTTTTTAATTTAGAAAGCGGTCTTGTTTCTTCAATTAAAACAATATCTCCTGTTTTTGATTCTTCTTTTTCGTCATGAGCATAATGCTTAGTACGATGTTTATAATATTTCTTATATAAAGGATGTTGTCTAATGGTCTCACTAACAACTATTCTTGTCTTGCGCATCTTATCAGAAATTATTTTACCGATTAATTGTTTTCTCATTGCTTTGATTTTTCTTTAATAATCGTTAAAACTCGAGCCAGGTCTTTTTTAGTTAATTTTAAAAGATGAGTTTTGGTTAGTTTCTTTAAAGATTTTTCCATTAAAAGCTGATTAATTTTCCTTCTTAACTCATCAGCTAATTTCCTCAACTCATCAATTGATTTTGTTCTTAATTCATTGGCTTTCATTTTTCGACAATTTTTGTTTTAATTGGTAATTTATAACTAATTGCTTTTAAAACATTTCTTAATGACTCTTTATCTAAACCAGCAACTTCAAAAATTATTGTTCCTGGTTTTACTAAAGCAACATATCCCTCGACATCTCCTTTGCCCCCACCCATTCTTGTTTCTGGTGGTTTTTTGGTTTTAGGCAAATGGGGGAAAATTCTTAACCAATATCTTCCTTTTTTACCAAGACCTCTTTTCAATTCCGCCAGACAAGCTTCAATTTGTTTATCCTTGATCAGTTTTGTTTCTAAAGATTTCAAACCAGCATCGCCATAAACTAAACTTTCACCCTTGAAAGCAATTCGCTTTCTTAAGCCTCTTTTGGGCTGAACTTTTCGAAATTTTAATTTTTTAGGTTGTAACATCTTCGCTGTATTCTTTTTTGTCGCCCTTATAAAGCCAAACTTTCAAACCAACATAACCGTATTTAGTAAGAACCGGCCTTTCCGCATAATCAATATCAGCTATTAATTTGGAAAGAGGCATTCTTCCCCAGCTTAAAGTTTCTCTTCTTTTAATAGTTGAACCGTCTAAGCGACCTGCAGCTTTAACTTTGACACCTAAAATTTCTTTATGCTGTCGAGCTCTTTCAATTAATCTTTTCAAAACTTTTCTAACAGTTATCCCTTTTTCTATCTCATTCGCAGCCACCTCAGCAAGATAAGCAGCTGACATAAAGGGCTTTTTGATTTCTAAAATATCTATCTCGAGCTTAGGAGGATTTAATTTCTTTTTTTCAAACAAAGGATTGACTTTTTTCTCAATCTTTTGAATTAAGTTTTTCAAAATCTGGCCCTCGCGACCAATTAAAAGCCCAGGCCGAGCGGTTTTAATAATTATTTTAGAGTGGTCTTGACTTTTTCTTTCAATAATTATTTCGGAAATACCAGCTTTGGGAAAATTTTCTCTAATTATTTTTCTAATTAAATAATCAGCTTCAAGAAAAACCTGTCGATTCTTTCCCAAAAACCATCTTGAACTCCAATACTTATTAATTCCGATTCTTAAAGCTGGTGGTGGTACTTTATGACCCATAGTTTATTTTCTGGCCGTTAGCTGTTGGCCTTTGGATGTTGAGTATCTAATTCTATTTTAATGTGCGACATTTTTTTAATTATTAAACCGACTCGGCCTCTTGCTTTCGGATAATATCTTTTTAAATGTTTTGGTCCTTCGTTAACAATAATATTTTTTATATATAAAGTCTTTTCATCATAACCTTTATTTTTAGCATTACTTACCGCTGATTTTAAAAGCTTTAAAATAGTTTTAGCAGCCTTTTTATTTCGAAATAAAAGTTCTTTCTCGGCTCTTTCAACAGGTAAATTTTTAATCAACTTTGCCACCACTCTTACTTTTCTTGGCGACATTCTGAAATAATTTAAACTTGCGGTAGCAACTGTCATTATACTTTTTGAGCTTTCTTCATCATAAGTTCAGCAGCTCGACCACCATGTTTAATAAATTTCCTGGTTGGCGCAAACTCACCCAAACGATGACCAACCATATCTTCAACAATTTTAACCTTAACAAATTGCTTACCATTATGAACCTCAAAAACCATCCCGATCATATCAGGCGTAATCGTTGAATCTCTTGACCAAGTTTTGATTGGCTGTTTAGCCCTTTCTTCAATGGGCAATTCTTTTAATTTCATCACCTTCTTTAGTAATTTTTCATTAACATAAAATCCTTTTTTCAAACTTCTTCCCATTTTATTTTCTTCTTTGAATAATTAATTTCTGATAAGGTTTTCTTGGGTTTCGTGTTTTTCGACCACCAGTAACATTACCCCATTTATCTTTTGGTTTTCTGGTGCCTCGGGGAGCTTTACCTTCACCACCACCATAAGGATGATCTCGTGGGGTCATTGCTGAGCCACGAACCCGAGGTCGTCTTCCCTGCCAAACATTTCTTCCAGCCTTACCTAATCTTTGGAGCCGATGCGCAGAATTGCTCACTCTTCCAACAGTTGCGTAACATTCTTTATGAATTTTTCTAATTTCACCTGAAGGCATTTTAATTAAAGCATAATTTCCTTCAATCCCCATTAAAATTCCAAAAGAACCAGCTGATCTTATAAGTTTCCCACCTGAACCAGGCATAAGTTCAATTTCAAAAATTTCTGTACCAGGAGTAATGTTTTTTAAAGGCAAACGATTACCAATTTTCATCTCTCCTTCTTCAGCACAAATTATCTCATCACCAACTTTTATTCCTTCCGGAGCTAAATGATACCTTCTTTCACCATCTTGATAGCAAACAAGCATTATCAAAGCAGTTCGATTGGGATCATATTCAATCGTTTCAACTTTGGCTGGTATTCCTTTTTTATCTAAGCGGGAAAAATCAATTAAGCGATAAAGACGGCGGTGATAAGGATTAGCTCGAAATCTTGTTGTGATTCGACCATAAACATTTCTGGCGGTTCGCTTTTTTAATGACACTAAAAGAGGTTTATATGGTTCTTCAGCGGTGATTATTTTTTTCTTATCAACAAGAACAGCGACTCTTTTACCTGGACCTCGTGATTTGATGATTTTTGTAACCATAATAAAAATAGAAAATTCAATAGGGCTTCTTGAAATAATTATATCAAAAAATAATCCAAGATTCAAATATTTAACTCTTCATAAAAAGTAGCTGTTTAAGTTATACTATTACTATTACTATTAATTAATGAAAAAAGAGTCATCAGCCGGAGCAATAGTTTTTTATCAGAAAGGATCAAAAAGAGAGTATTTGCTTTTAAATTATCTTGGTGGACATTGGGATTTTCCTAAAGGCCATATGGAACTTCATGAAAACCCGATTAAAACCACTCTTCGAGAAATTAAAGAAGAAACCGACCTGGATGTTAAAATTTTAAGAGGTTTTGAGAGAAAAATAACTTACTCTTTTAAACACCGTAATGAATTTATAATTAAGGATGTTATTTTTTATTTAGCTCAAGCAAAAACCCAACGAATCCGATTGTCTTCTGAACACAAGGGTTATGTTTGGCTTCCTTATGAAAAAGCTCTAGAGTTAATCACTTTTAATAAAGAGGTTTTAAAAGATGCAGAAAGATTTTTGAGGAAAAAATTTGCTTATGGCTTTACTCTTCTTGAAATCTTAATTGTAGTAGTAATGATTTTGATTTTATTTTCAATTACAGCGCAAATTTTTAAACCTCTTACCTATCTTAAAAAAACAAGGGATGTTAAAAGAATTGCTGACTTAAAAGCATTAGAGATAGCTTTAAATACTTATTTAACTGTTACGAGCTCACCAAATCTTGGACCAACAAATAAGGGCATTGATGAAGCAAGTTCAACTATTTTTATTTCTATTCCTTTTGATAAGGAGGATATTAGAAATCAGACATTGGTTTGGAATGCAAAAACTTATTATTTTTCTCAAGCAAGTTCGACTGAATTTTTTAAAAATGATGGGCAGGGATGGCTACCAGTAAATATCAGTCTTCTTCCCTATCAACCACTTTTTGCTTATCCTTATGATCCTATCAATTCCTATCAAAATAAATTATTTTATTCTTATGTTTTTAAAAGAGCCAGTTCAACCTTTGAAATAAATGCTAATTTAGAATATGAAAATTTTAAATATCAGGGTAACGAAGATAAAGTTAGCACTGATGGTGGAGATAATCAAAATATCTTAGAAATGGGTAACGACAAAAGCTTAATGCCCAATAATTTATACTAATTTAGAGGTTAGAGGCTGAAATTTTTTATTTAAAGTAAAATATCTTCCTCTACCAAAATTGACGATCGTCAAAGTTGGTAGAGTAAATTTTTAGCTCGCAGTTTCAGGAAACAATTTAAAAATGTTCCTTATAAAACGCGATCGCGTCTTATAAGTACACTTTTTATTCTTGAATCTTGAATCTTGAATCTTGAATCTTTTATAAAGGACGATCGTCCTCTATAA
>CALHAT010000054.1 GCA_937934285.1 Minisyncoccota bacterium
AGTTGGAGAAAAATTTATTTTTTCTGAAGATGTTGGAAAAACACTAATCCCGATTTTTTCTTCTTGATAAGTTATTTTTGTTTGAGGTAAATTTGATTCTTCTTGATAGGTTATTTTTTCTTCAAGATAATTCTTAGTTAAAAATGATTCTGGAAGATATTCTGTTTTAATAATAGGTGATTCTGAATTGATAAAAAAAGCCAAAGAACTTATTGTTTTTATTGATTTTTCTGCTCCTTGCCATATAGCTGAAAGAAGATATGATTTAAAATTACTGAAAAATCCAAGGAAGTTTGTAAATTCAACTCTTCTTCCAATATCAAATTCATAAAACTTAATTGCTTCTTCTTTTTCCATTTCTTCAATTTCAGAAAAATAAAGATTTAAAAAAGCTGCTCCGTGTTTTAAAATTTCAGGAATAACTGAGTTGAACCAAGATTGATGGATTACAATATCATCGGTGGTTTTAAAATTTGACTCTTTAATTTCTTTAAGAATTATTTTCCCATTAATATCATAATAATAAGTAAAATTACTAAATTCTTTTTTAATCTTCCATTTTGGTAAACCAAACAAATCTATCGTATCTTCAGAAAACCAATTACTTGCGGTAAACCTTGCTAAAGAATCAAAGATTTCATCAAGATTTTTAAAATAATAAGGTCCTTCACCTTTTTCTGCTAAAAATTTAGAAAAGTTAACATTATAATTTTTAAAAATTTTCTCTGCATAATCTTCATAACCACTAAGATTATCATTAAATTTACCAGAATGACTATCTCCACGACTATGGTCTGGAATTCCCAAATCTTCAATAAGATGAAGTAGATGTCCTAAAGTTTTAAAGGCTTCATTTTTGTTTTCAAAGTATAATCTTTTTGCTCTTTGATAAGCTCGATTATCTAAATATCTTGATTGAATAGTTTCACTTTTTGCCCATTCTGGAGATTTTAAAGGTTGATAAGGCAGCATTTTGATAAAACCTTCATAAGCAAGACCTAAAGCTCTTTTTAAGATATCTAAATTTAAGCCGGTACTATTAAAAACAACATAAAAATGATTAACCCATCTTGGCCAAGTATCTTCTAAAATACTCCCTTGTTTTATAAGATTGAGTTCTTCTTCAGTTATTTTTCTTTTTGCAAAATGATTGTAATATTTAACAATTTCTTCAGTTAAAGTAGGATGAGCATATTCAGTGTCAAAAGAATAAGAAAATAAAGGAAATAGGAAAAGCAATAAGAAAACTATAATCCTTTTGTTTATTGTTTGATATACCATTTTTTGTTATGGGGATTATACTTGAAGATTTTAACAGGGAGGAAAAACGCATCGGTATAAATAACAGGGTTCTTCTTAGCATTTTCATAGTGTTCCTTTAAAATGGGGTCTTTCATAATTTCTGCGAAATATTCTTTCTGTTTTTGAGGAGAAAGGTAGGTGAATACTTTTTCGTCTTTTTCAAGATAATAAGGTGGCGGTAGTTCGTATAATATTCTTTCATCCTTTTCAAAAGGATTTAATGGTTCGCTTCTTTTTTGCTTTTCTACTAAAAATTCTTTCCTTTTTTCCCTCTCATCTGGCCAAATATACAATAAAGCTTCTTCAATATTTCCTTTTTCTAAAGCATCTAAATATTTGTTCCAGGCTTCTTGAGGAGAATTAGCTCCACCCCGATCTTCTTTTAGTTCTTTATAAATATATCTATCTTCAAGAATTTTTTTTTGAATAGTATAAAACCACAAAAGTCTTAACCCAAAGCCAGAAACCAAGAAAATCATAAAAATAACAAAAGGAATAATTCTGTTTTTCATTAGTCTGGTTTAGCAAATAGGATAAAATAAAGACCAGGGTTCATTGGTTCAAAAGGATTAAGAGCATTAAGGATTGTTAGTTTTCTTTCTTGAGGTTTTTCTTTTTTAGCTTTCAAATCTTCAAGATTATAATCCGATAAACCTTTACCTTCTAAAATAAACCAACTTCCAAGAAAATATCCCAAAATAAAAGCTACAATTATTAATTTAAAATATTTCTTCATTTTTAATAAAAATTTTAAAAGAAAAATCTTAAAAATAAAATTGTGGATAACCAACTTCTCTGGAGTGTTTTTTGAATAGTTTATAATTTAAAAATGAAGGAGAAATTGGTTGTTTTGCCGGGATGGAGAGAAAAAATTGAAAGTTTTGACTCTTTTATTAATATATTAAAAGAAGAGATTGAAGTTTTTGCTATCCCCTTACCCGGCTTTCAAGACAAATTAGAAAAACCCTATACTTTTGATGATTATTTAAATTATTTAGAAGAAAAATTGAAAAATTTAGAAAACTTTTATTTGATGGGGCATTCTTTTGGAGGAGCTTTAGCAATGCTCTATTCCCTAAAAAACTCTCAGAAAATTAAAAAATTAATTTTGTATAATGCAGCTATTATTCGTGAAATAACTTTAAAGAAAAAAGTAATTTCTTTTTTTACAAAAATTTTCAAACCCTTAGAAAAAATCATCCCCCAAAAATTATCTTTCTTTTTAAAAAAAATTTTTTATCGTTTTATTATTGGAAGTTATGATTATTTTTTGGTCGATGAAAATTTAAAGAAAACTTTTAATAATATCAACCAAGATTTAAGAGAAAAAGCAAAAAATTTAAATATCAAAACAGTCCTTTTATGGGGCGAAAATGATAGGGTTACTCCTTTAAAACATGCTTTGATTTTAAAAAATTTAATAAAAGATTGTGAATTAATTACTCTTGATGGTGGTCACAGTCCTCACAAAGAAAATCCGGAAAAGTTTGCGGAAATTTTAAAAGAAATAATTTTTTCTTAATTTTTATTAAAAACTACAAATATGTTAAAATTATTTTGAGTATGAAAAAAAGAATTTTAAAATTTCAAATTATTTTAAGAGAAGAAAAAGAAGGTGGATATACTGTTTTTGTTCCTGAACTACCGGGTTGTATTACTTATGGAAAAACATTAGAGGAAGCTTATCAAATGGCTAAAGATGCAATTAAAGCTTATCTTTATAGTTTAAAGAAACATAAAGAAAATATCAGTTTAACGAGAAATAATATTAAAACATTGATTACTACTTTAGAAATAGGGTATGTCTAAACTGCCAAGCATTTCTTCAGGGATTTTAGTAAAATTTTTCCAAGCCAATGGGTTTATAATCGATCATCAAACGGGCAGTTATTTGGTAATGTATCAACCTTATTTAAAAAAAAGAGCAGTTATTCCTCATCCAAGAAAAGATTTACCAATTGGAACAGTTTTAGCTATTTTAAAAGAAGCTGGTTTTTCTAAAAAAGATTTATTAGAATTTCTTAAATGACAAGTTTTTTTCTTTCAATTATTATTTTCTTAATTAATGGAATTTCGGTTTTGAGATTTTACCGAATTAAAGATTATCTTTTAAAAAGGGCTCGGGCTCATTTTTATTTGCCAAGTTCAAAAAAACTTGTTTTCAATAAAAAAGAATATATTTTGTATTTTTTACTACTCTTAGAGATTTTTTCAAGTTTTGTTTCTTCTAAAAAAGTAAATTTTCAGATTGATTTTTTGATTTTTTTAACAATTCTTTTATTTGCCCTTCGTTTTAATTTTTTGAAAAAAGTTCATTTCACTCCCAAAGCTTCTTTAATTACTCTAATAGCCTTTTTATTGAATTTTTTTATTTTATATATTTCCAACAATCAAAGACTAATTACTTTAACTCTTTCTTTGTGGTTAACTCAATTTATTATTTTTACAATTTCAATCTCAATTTTTGATTTAGCTGTTAAGCCTTATTTAAACTATTTAGGGAGAAAGGTAAAAAATAAATTAGAAAAAAATAAAAAATTAAAAATTATTGGGGTTGTTGGCAGTTATGGCAAGTCATCAACAAAAGAATTTTTGGTTCAGCTTTTAAGTAAAAAATATAAAGTTATTTCGCCACCAACAAGAATCAATCATGAATATGCTCTTTTAAAATTTTTATTAAAAATAAATTTAGAAGGTTTTGATTATTTAATTTGTGAGTTTGGCTCGTATTATTTGGGTAATGTAAGTTGGGCAACAAAGTACATTACTCCACATATTGCTTTTATAACCGGAATTACTAAACAACATTTATTTTTATTCGGTAATATTGAAAATATTATTAAAGGCGAAGGTACCGAAGTTTTAACTTGGATGAAAGAGGGTATTTTATT
>CALHAT010000055.1 GCA_937934285.1 Minisyncoccota bacterium
TCAATTTCAGACAATAAACCGTATACCCCGTGAAGGTGATTTACATATATACCTTTTACATTTTTATTATTAAGTTGATTGATATGGTTATAGTCAGCATCTCCTGAATGAGAGAATAATTTATACTCTATAACTTTAAGCCTCAACCTTTCTTTTACTAACTGATTGATTTTTTTGTGGTTATCAAAGTTATATAGGAAAATTTCTTTCGAATAAAATTTTTTATTAAGTATTTCAATTGTTATATCAAAAGCCTCAGAAGCACTTTTAACAAAGAAAATTTCATCGGCAGAAACTTCAAGAAATTTAGCAATATTTATTCTTAATTGATCAATTTTTTTTTCCACCTCTTTGTTTTGAGGGAAAATATTCTTTTTTGGGATAAAATTTGGTAATTTTAAAAGAATCTTGTAATTATCAGTTAATTCTTTTGGATAAATTGGAAATGTTGCCCAATCAAAATAGTATAAATTTTTCATTTTTTCAAGTAAAATAATTAAAAATGCCGTTTTTTAAACTATAAGCCTTATAGCCTAACGCTTTAAATTTTGCCGCTGCCACCAGTGAGCGATCTCCAGTTGGGCAAACAAAAATTAAAATTTTATTTTTGGGGAAGATAGTTAATTTTTTTTCTATGATTTCTTCAAGATAAGTCTCGGGTAGATTAATTGAGTTATTAATTGATTTAATTTTATAGGCAAAATTTGATCGAATATCAACAATTATCGCTTCATTTTTTTCAATTAATTTATCTAGTTTATCTTTATCAATTTCTAAATTTTTAATTTCAATTTTTTTTATTTGAATTTGAGTATCCTTTTTGTTTTCAAAAAGATCCGGTTTCATTTTTTTAAAATAGGAAAGGTAAAATTCAAAGCGATCACAGGCTAAAAAGACAATATTTAATTTTTTCTCTTCTTTTTTGAATAATTTTTTAATTGCGGCATATGAAGCTCCTCCAGTTGGGCCAGTAATTATTCCAAAATCCCAAATTAACTCCAAAGTTGCCTCGATTGCTTCTTTTTCATTTATGGTGATGATTGAGTCAAGATTTTTTTTATCAAAAAGACCAACACTAAATAATTCTTTTTCATTTCTAATTCCCGGGATGGTTTCCCCCTTTTCGCAGATAACGCCGATGACTTTTACTCTATTTTTAAAATACTTTTTAATTCCTAAAGTCGAGCCAGCTGTTCCAACTCCTGAGATGAAATAATCAATTTTACCATTAAGATCTCTATCGATTTCCTCTGCTGTTTTAAGATGGGCTTTAAAATTGTTTTCATTAAAATATTGATTAGTAAAGTAGTATTTATTAGGATTTTTTGATATCTCTTTTTCTATAAAAAATTGAGGATCATAAGGATCAGTTGGATCAAGACATTGGCTTTTTCCCGGAAGCTCCTCAATTTTAGTTTTGGTTATTTTAAGAATGTCTTTTTTTTCTTCATATTTTATTCTGTTGGTAATTATTTTAAACTTAATACCGTGATTACTGGCAATAATTGATAGTGCTTTGGCGGTATTGCCTGATGAGTTTTCGATAATTGTTTGATTATTTTTTTTAATATCTGCAATTTTATCTTTAATCATTTCCCAGGCTATCCTGTCTTTAAGCGAACCAAAAGGGTTAAGATATTCAAGTTTGGCATAAATGTTTAATTTTTTATTAAAAATTTTATTCTTATCAAGATGGATTATCGGTGTTGATCCTATCAAGTCAGTTATTTTTTGATAAATCATAAGATTTCTTTTTTTATTAATTGATAATTTTTATCTACGTAAAAATTTATCTCTTTATTACCGTTTATAAATTGGTTATTAAAAATTTTTGTTTTATAAGCGATGGTGTTGTTAAAAAATAACAGATCTTCCTCCTCCGGTTCATTAGGTAAGTAAACTTTTCTTTTAAAAAAAATGTCATCTTCCAAACACGTATTTCCGAAAATAAAATAGGAGTTTTTTACTTTGTTGACCTTTTTATTTTTTGGATTTTTAAAAAGAATAGGGTCATAAAGAATATCTAAATTGGCAGCGATTTCGTTATATTTTCCATTTAAAATTAAATATTGACTGTTTTTTTTATTGACAACTTGTTCAATTTTAAAAATACTGCCACCAGCATCTTGAAGAATAAATCTGCCTAATTCAAAGATTAATTTTAGATTTAGGTCGTTTAATATGGTTGAAAATTTCTCTCCATTAATTTCAGTATCAAGTAAATACTGAATTTGCGCTGTTCCATTATTTTCTGAAAAATACGGAAAAAAATTACCTTCACCAAAAATCCTTTCCTTTTTTTTAATTATCCCAAAATTATAGTTATTCCAAAAAAATTCCTGGTTATTTTCAAGAATTTTTTTGCTAATTAAAAAATTTAATTCATTCCAATTATTCTTGCTTATGTAATTGAACCTAATCCCCCCTCCTAAATCTAAACTGTCTATATTAAATCCCATATTCAAACCGTCAATGGATAAGCTTATGACTTTTTTTAGATATTCTCTTTTTAATTCTTCAGAGGTTGAATCAATATGAAAACTTAAGCCTTTAAAATATTTCCTTTGATTTTGTTTTTTTAATTTTTTAAAGATTTCAGGAATTATTTCTTCATCAATTCCAAATCTTGTTTTTCTAAGATTGTTAAATTTTTCAGTTTTTATGTTGCCTAATCTAATAAAAAAGCCAATTTTTATGTTTTCTTTAATCAAAAAAGTTAATTGTTCTTCTGAGTTAATGACTAAATAAACTTTAGTTTTTAAGTTTTTAAATTTTTTCAAAATTGGCAATATTTTCTTCAAATTTCCAGGGTAGTTAACAATTATTTGTTTAGGATTGTTTTTAAAAGCTAAATTAGTTTCAAAAGGGGATGAGCTTTCAACTGGCAAAAGTTTACTTATAAAACTAACCAAAAATGGTGCGTTGTTGGCTTTCATTGAGTAAAATAATTCGAAATTATTTATTCTTACTGATTTTAAGAAACCCAATATTTTTTCAATTTGATCATTTAAATTTTTTAAAAATATCAAGTTAAAGGGCTGATCTACTTGTTTTTCCAGTTTAAAAAGCCAAAGTTTTTTTTGTTCTAAAAAATTTAAAGTATTTTTATTTATTAACGGTGGAAAATACATTAGAATTTAAATTCTTCATCAACTTGACAACTTAAATCACCAAAAGCTCTTTTTACATAGTCTAGCTGAATATATTTTTTATGAAGGGTGATCAGTTGTTTCAACTTTTCATTTTGATCGACCTTAATTTTTTTAATTTCTTCTTTAACTTTTTCAAGAAAATTTATAACTTTCTTGTCTTTTAAAACATCTTCAACTTTGATTAATCTTTTTGAGAGTTTATTGATTGCGGAATTGTATTCAAGAATTAAAAAGTCTTCAAGATAATTCTTGGCAAAATTTAAATCGTCAACATTAATGACTTTATTAAGAATGGGCTTAACTATTATTTTATAATCTGTTTTTTTCAATTCTGATATGTATTTATTGTAAACTGAAATAGATTCAAGATTTGGTTCAACGATAAAAAAATGTAAATCAAACTGAAGGAAAAGTGAATTTGCAATACTGTCAATGCCAGCAACCATATCAGCGATTAATAATTCTTTGTTTTTTAATTTTGAATGAGAGAGAATATTTTCAAAAATGCTTAAATTGGTGTGATAGCAGCTTAATCCTGCCGTTTCTCCTTGGTATGAACCAACGCAAAATAGGTAAAGTTTAGGTTTTATTTCTTTTGAAAAATTATTCAAAATGAAATTTTCTTTTTCCAACGTAAAAAAATTTGATCCTTTTCCTGGTGGAGTTGTTTTTACGTACTTTTTAGGATCAATTCTTGGGTTATTCCCTGCTAAAAAAGTTCTGATTTTTTTAATATTTTCTAAATTGGAGAGATAAAGATTTTCCGGAAAGTTGACTCTAAAAATACTTTTTATGTGAACATTTATATCAGCATCAAAAACACAAACTTTAAAATTTTTCAAAGAGAAATAGATTGAAATTAAAGAAGTAATTGTTGATTTACCCGCTCCTCCTTTACCAATAATGCTAATTTTCATGTAAATTATTATATGCAACATTGTTGCATTTGTCAATAGAGTTTGTTATAATCATTTTATGAAAGTTCAATACGTTGAAATATCTAAACTAAAACCTCATGAAAAAATATCTAGAAAAAGGCTGGCTGATTTGACTTTTCAACTAAAAAAAGAAAAGCTATTAAGAAAGCCTATTATTGTTGAAAGAGATAACTTTATAATTCTTGATGGACATCATCGTGTTGAATATTTTAAAAAAAATAAAATTAAAAAAATACCTGCTATTTTGGTAGACTATGATAAAATTAAAGTCTTACCTAGAAGAAAAAAATATTGTAATTTAGACATTAAAAAACTAGTCACGAAATGCGCTTTAGAGGGAAAAGTTCTTCCTTACAAAACTACAAAACATATTTTGTCAAAGGAAAAGACAATTAATATAAATTTTAAAATTATCCATGAATAAAAGAAAAAGAAAAGGTTTTTTAGTCAAGGTTATTGAGTCGTACAAAAATTACTTTTCTCTTGATGACATTAAAAGTAAAGTAAGGGGCCCCAATTTGAATATAAACAGAGTGACAATTTATCGAAATTTAAAGAAATTATTAGCTGAGGGAAAAATTAAAGAGGTGGTTATAGGAAGAAATAAGATTTATTATGAGCTTGTAGGCAGTGGCTTAGAAAATAATCATCATCACCATATTATTTGTTTATCCTGCCGTAATATAATTGATTTTAAATTTGGAATATTTGAATTTTTATTAAAAATATTTGAATTTTTTTACAATCGAATATATCATTTTAAAGTAAAATTTCATAACTTAGATTTTTATGGCTATTGCCAAAAATGTTATAATAAAATTAATTAATTATTTTTCTTAGTTGATTTAAAATTCCGCTTGGTTTAAGTCACTGCCTGCTTTAAAAAGCGGGTGGGAAGACTTAGCGTTTAACTGGGAACGCCGGTGAAAATCCGGGGCTGTGCCGCAGCGGTAAGCATGCTTTTTATTAAAAAAAGCATGTCAAGCCCGAAGACCGACCAAGCGTCTTTTCCCCGAGCAGGGAAAATATATGGGTGTTT
>CALHAT010000056.1 GCA_937934285.1 Minisyncoccota bacterium
TATATTATACTTAAAGTCTAAAAAAATTATTAGCAACAAAGAATCAGTAATAATTCAGAGAATTGAAAATAAAGATTGCCAAAAAGATAATAAATAATTGGGTTAAGATTGCTGAAGAATAACTAAAAAATTTATTTTCTAATTTAAAGTGAAAATTTTTATGGAAACGAAGATAGAAATTTAAATAATTGAATCCTGGCAAAAAAGAATTAATAAAAAGAGTAGTAATATCTGGTAAAAGGCTTCCTAAGCCTCCAAGCAAAGCAATTTTTTGTTTTTCTAAAGAAAACTTGCCAAGAAAATAAAAAGTCAAAATAATAAAAAAGATAAACTCACTAATTAACAAAGAGTAAACTTTTAAATCCCAATTTTTTATTGAGCGGTATTTTTCATTTCTAAAAATATTAGTATCAAGATGAGGTAAAAAATCAAGAAAGTGATGAGAGATAAATCCTAAAGAAATGGCCACTAAAGAATTAGAAGTAAACTGAAGACTTAAAGCTGAAGCAACAAAAAAATGACTTCCGGGAAGCATCAATTAGACTTTAACCTGCTTAATAAGTTTTTCAAAAACATCTGGATAGTTTAAAGCCAGCTCGCTAAGAGTTTTTCTGTTTAAAATAATATTTTGTTCTTTAAGAGAATGCATAAAAGAACTATATTTTAATCCCAACGGTCTTAAAGCAGCATTCAAACGAACTTGCCACAAACGGCGGAAATTTCTTTTTTTCTCTTTGCGACCGATATAAGCGTGTCGAAAAGCATGAAGGAGTGCCTCTTTAGCAAATTTTTCTTTAGTCGAATATGGCGCTCGAAAGCCTCTGGTCAATTTCAAAATTCTTCTTCTTTTCTTAGCTTTTATTTTTCCTCTTTTAACTCTTGCCATTAAAAAATAGCCGTTAGCCCTTTGGGATTAGCTGTTAGAATTAATTGAAATTATATCATAAATAATTAAAATTACCAACGGCCAAGGACTAACGGCTAAGAACTAACATTAATATTCTTCTTCAGGTAATGCTTCTTCTATTTCGCCTTTTTCTTTCTTTTTTTCAGGTGCTTCAGCAACAACAGCTTGGGTGATTAAAAGCAAACTCGCTACTGAAGCGGCATTTTGAAGAGCTGCTCGTGTTACTTTAGTAGGATCGATTATACCTATTTCGAATAAATCTTCATATTTTAAAGTTTGGGCATTAAAACCGAAGCCTTCTTTACCGTTTTTAACTTTATCAACAACAATTGAGGGGTCAACACCAGCATTTTCGGCAATTCGCCTTATCGGTGCTTCAATAGCAATCTTGACAATGTTAGCTCCAATATACTGAGGTATGCTTTCTTTTGATAATTTTTCTATTAATTTTTCAAGTTCGGGTAAAGTTCTTAAAAGAGCCACCCCACCACCCGGAACAATACCCTCTTCTAAAGCTGCTTTAGTTGCGGAAATAGCATCTTCGATACGATGTTGCTTTTCTTTTTGTTCAACTTCAGTTGGTGCTCCAACTTTAATGACAGCTACTCCGCCAGCAAGCTTAGCTAATCTTTCTTGCAGTTTTTCACGGTCGTATTCCGAAGTTGTTTTTTCTAATTGAACTTTTATTTGCTGAATTCTTTTTTCAATTTCTTTTTTATCACCTTTACCGCCGACAATTGTTGTTGTGTCTTTATTAACAATAACCTTATGAGCTTCACCGAGTTCTTGTAAGGTTACATGTTCTAATTTAAGACCAAGCTCTTCAGAAATAACTTGTCCGCCAGTTAAAATGGCAATATCTTGGAGCATCTCTTTACGACGATCACCGAAGCCCGGTGCTTTAACGCCAATGGTAATTAAAACCCCTTTTAATTTATTAACTACTAAAGTTGCTAAAGCTTCGCCTTCAATATCGTCAGCAATGATTAGAATTTGTTTCCGTCCGGTTTGAACAACCTTTTCTAAAAGAGGAACGAGTTCATGAATTGAACTTAATTTTTTATCAGTAATTAAAATGTAAGGATTTTCTAAAACAGCTTCCATTTTTTCTGGATTAGTAATCATATAAGGACTTATATAACCACGATCAAATTGCATTCCTTCAACAACTTCGTAGGTAAGTCCTATCGTTTGCGATTCTTCAACGGTAACAACCCCATCTTTAGTAACTTTTTCAATAACTTCGGCAATCAATCTGCCAATTTCTTCATCGCGAGCGGAAATAGTGGCGACATGTAAAGTATCTTCCTTGCCCTTAATTGGTTTAGAAATTTTTTTCAACTCGTCAATCACGACCTGAACTGCTTTTTCCAAACCCTTTTGCATCTCTATCGGATCAACACCAGCAGAGACATTTTTTAAAGCCTCGTTGATTAAAACTTTGGCTAACAGAGTTGCCGTTGTTGTCCCATCACCGGCAAGATCAGCAGTTTTTTCAGCAACTTCTTTAATAAGCTGAGCACCAATATTTTCGACTTTATCTTCTAAATCAATTTCTTTAGCAATTGTTACTCCGTCGCGAGTAATTGTTGGCGATCCGTAGCCTTTATCTAAAACAACCGCTCGACCTTTTGGTCCCAGGGTAACAATAACTGCATTGGCTAATTTATTAATTCCTTTTAAAAGTTTTTTGCGAGCTTTTTCGTCAAAAATTAGTTGTTTGGCCATTATTTTATGGTGCTAATTTAATCTTCGACCACAGCTAAAATATCATCTTCCCTGACAAAATAATATTCTTTGTCATCAATTTTAATTTCGTCAGGAGCGTATTTTTTAAAAATTACTTGTTGACCCTCTTTAATTGTCAAAGGAATTCTTTCACCTTTATCATTTAATTTTCCAGAACCAACAGCAATAACTTTACCTTTAATAGCTCTTTCTTCGCGAGCAGTTTCAGGAATAACAATTCCACCTTTAGTAACTTCGTCTTCTTTAATCGGTTCAATTAAAAGATAATCATTCATTGGTTTAAGTTTCATTTTTAAACAAAACAAAAAATTAATAACGACCTTATCACCTGATATTTTTGAGTGATAATTCAATTTTATTATAACACAAATGTCAAGAATAAGGCGGAAGGGGTGGGATTTGCCGTGAACCACTAACGGGTTCACGGCACCCTGTACCCTTTAGTGGTGCAGGGTGAACCCACGAACCCTTTCCCAAAAGGCGGAAGGGGTGGGATTTGAACCCACGAGCCCTCATAAGAGGGCACGGCTCTCCAGGCCGTCCCGTTAGACCGCTCCGGCACCCTTCCAACTAAAACTGCCAAATAAAACCGGGAATAATATTTAAATTCGTTCCGAATTCTAATCTATTATCATCATTGCCGCCATCAGTTGAAACTTTATCAGCCGAACCACCCTTTTGAAATTCTGGAGATTCAAAACCAACTGAAATTTCATATTGTGGAGGCGTTCTCTGAAAAGCGTACAAATAGTATAATCCGGAATTTAAAGTATTTATTGGGTCAACTGGTAAAACCGAAAGCCCTGGATAATTAACTTCTTGAAAATTTATGGGAATCCAACCAAAAGAGTCAGTTCGTTGATAATCGTTCTTATTGGTTTGATAAATATAGTAAGCTTTTCCGTTTGGATAGTAAAAACAGCTTTCAAAAAATTTATCTTTTTCCGCTGGTACTGAAACAAAAATTGTCGGCAAGCTTTCATCAACACCACGGTTATCTAAATTTGGTCCATCGGGATCAACTGAGGTAGCGTTTTGAAAATAAAAATTTAAAGCATTATTTAGCAAATTAATATCATGCAGCCTCTGTAAATCTCTTGCCTTTTTAAAATAATTCTGTATTTTAAAAACTCCAATGACCAATCCCATAATTACAGATATCAAACCCAAAACTATCAATAACTCAACATAAGTTAAACCTCTATTTGCCATAAGCCAGCGGTGGGACTCGAACCCACGACCTGACGCTTACAAGGCGCCTGCTCTACCACTGAGCTACGCTGGCTTTATTTAAATTATATTTTTAGATTATACATTATTTTGGGAATTTTCTTTTAAATTTTCTAATTTTTTATTTGCCCAAGTCTCAATTTTTAAAGCCTCAATTTTAATTCTTAATAAAATTTTTTCACGAAAATTTTTAAACAAAAAAATAACTTCTTTTTCAGAAATTTTGACTAACCTCGATATTTTTTCTTTTAAAAAATTCAGTTTTTTACTAAATTTTCGCCAATCAGAATAATCTTCATTAGTAAGTTCAGTCTTTTGCAAACGATAGGCAGCAAAAATAATTGAGAAAAAAATTAACCCGTAACCGAAAATTAGAAGAAGATAGCTATTCATCCGTGCTTAGACGAACAAACCTCCTAACCTCAATTTTTTCTCCAAACTTATTCGCATATTCATTAATTAAATCTCTAATCTTTAAACTTTCATCCTTAAAATAAATTTGTTCTAATAAACAGACTTCACTTGCCCATTTTTCTAATCGACCTCTAACAATTTCGTCTTTAACTTTTTCGGTTTTATCTTGAACATCTTCAGAAAATTCTTTCTTTTTCTCTTCTAAAACTTCAACTGGGACCCTATCTAAAGAAACATATAAAGGTTTCATTGTTGCCACTTGTAGTGCTAGTTCATGAGCAAGTTTTTTAAATTCCGGACTTTGAGCAACGAAATCTGTTTCAGACCTTAATTCAACCAAAGCACCAACCCGGCCGTTAAAATGGACATAACCCTCAATAATGCCTTGACCGGCGACGGCCTCTTTCTTTTTTTCTAAAAGTCCTTCGCCAATTTTTCGTAAATAAATTTTCGCTCTCTCTAAATCACCGTTTTCTTTTTCTAAAGCTTCTTTACACTTACCAATCGGTGCACCGGTTTCTTCTCTTAAAATTTTAATTTTTTCTAAAAGTTCTCTATCCATTGCTTTTAACCTTATTAATTAAATAATCAATGAGCCAAGCAATACTTCGCGGTGCTTTATCATTAGCGGGAACAAAAAGAAAAACATTCGAAATATCATTATCAGAACCAGAAAAAGAAAGAATAGGTATTTTCATTCTTAAAGCTTCTCTTTTAGCTGTTTGGTGTTGAGGAAAAGCTAAATTAACAATAAAAATAAAATCCGGAAGTTTTTCTAAATTTAAAACACCAGAATAAACATTTTTTAATTTTTGCAACTCTCTCTCTATTTTGCTTCTTTCTTGAGGTGGATATTCTTTTAATTCACCACTGGCTTCTTTTTGAAGTAAATCTTTGAAATATAAAAGTCGTGCTTGTATAGTCTGAAAATTTGTCAAAAAACCTCCAACCCATTTATAATTAAGATAAGGTTGATTGAAGGCTTCGGCAATTTCTCGAATTTTACTTTGCGAAGCCGGGGTGACGCCAACAAATAAAATTGTTTTCTTTTCAGCTAAAGCTCTTTTTAAAAAGTTTGCCATCTCGTTTAATTTTTGAAGAGTGATTTTAAGATTAAAAAGTTCAATGTTCTTGTTTGTTTTCAACAAAAAAGGTTTTATCAAAACAAAAGTATAACGTTTAGCTCGGCCATAATGAACACCAGCTTTCATCATTTCCTCCAATAAACTTTCTTCAGTTAATTGTTGAACCTCTTGACTAACTTCCATTTTTAATTTTCGAAGTTAAATTTTATGATATAATAATTTTATCATGAAAAAAAAGATTCATCCTCAATTATTTTTAGCCAGGATAAGGTGTGCTTGTGGAAACGAATATGAAATTCCAGCAACAAAAAAAGAAATTATTGTTGAAGCTTGTCGCAATTGCTCCCCGGTTTTTACCGGTAAAGAAGAAACTAAAGTGGTTATGGGACAAGTTGAAAAATTCCTCAAAAGACAAAAAGGTACTAAGAAAAAGTAAACTTATTATACCATAAAAATTTATTTTTAAGAAGATGGTGAAACAATCAATTTATTTTGAAATTAGAGCCGGAGTTGGTGGCGAAGAGGCTGCTCTTTTTGCTCGCGATTTATGGAATATGTACACAAAATATTTTGATAAGAAAGGATTTAAAGTAAAAGTTCTGGATGAAAATTATACTGATTTAGGTGGAATCAAAACTTTAATTGCTGAAGTTTCTGGTGAAGGAGTTTATGATCTTTTAAAACAAGAAGCTGGGGTTCATCGGGTCCAAAGAATCCCAATTACTGAAAAAAGTGGTCGGATTCATACTTCAACTGCTTCTATTGCTATTATCCCTAAATTAAGTGCCCCACCAATTCAAATTAGAGAATCTGATTTAGAAATTGAATTTTTTAGAGCTGGTGGTCCTGGCGGCCAGAATGTTAATAAGGTTGAAACTGCTGTTAGAATTTTACATAAACCAACAGGGATTATTGTTTCTTGTCAAACTGAAAGAAGTCAGCAAAGAAATCGAGAAATTGCTTTAGAAATTTTGAAAAATAAACTTTGGGAATTAGAACAGCAAAAAATTAGTGGAACTATCACTGAAGAAAGAAGAAAACAAATTGGTTTTCAAGAAAGATCTGAAAAAATAAGAACTTACAATTTTCCTCAAAATCGAGTGACTGACCACCGAATAAATAAATCTTGGTACAATTTAGATGAAATTATGGAAGGAAAACTTGACAAAATTATTGAAGCTTTTAAAAAATAATAGAAGTTATAAGTTGGAGATTGAGGTTAGGATTTTTCAGGAGTAAAATATCTTACTCTACCAAAATTGACGATCGTCAAAGTTGGTAGAGTAAATTTTTAGCTCGCAGTTTC
>CALHAT010000057.1 GCA_937934285.1 Minisyncoccota bacterium
AGTGAAAGATGGTAAAGATCAAGGATTATTTATGGAGATATAAGATGCGAACTTACGCGAATTTGATTTTTAGTCGCGAACTTCTGCGAACTTTCTCGCGAACTCTTACGAACTTCATTTTTAGACGCGAACTTATGCGAACTTTCCTGTGAACTATTAAAATTTTAATATAATATAATTATGGTAAAAACAAAAATGAACAACCTTTTAAAAATAAGAAAAAAGAAAACAGGTAAAAGAGCGAGACTTTTGATATTGGGGAAGTATAAACTCGGCGGTATTTTTGATAATAAAAATATTAGAAAATTTATTTATGAAAGCAATAGATACTAATGTATTAATTTATGCATTAGATAAGGATTCAAGATTTCACAAAAAATCATTAGCAACATATCATACCTTTTTGGATTATTTTTAAAATGAATCTTATTCAATTTTTAAAGTTAGTTAGTATTGTTTTAGTAGCATTTCCGTCTTTTTTTGTTTTTGCTCATTGTCCGTTGTGTACAGCTGGTGCTGGAGTTGGTGCTTTAATTGCTAAAGAGCTTGGATTAAAATCATTAGTAATTGGAATCTGGTTAGGTGCTTTTGCAGTTGCTTTAGGATGGTGGTTAGGGAATGTTGTTATGATTCGTGCCTTGCGGTTCAATTCATTGGTTAGCAGTTCGATTCGCTCGATGCGCCAGTTTGGCCTTCGTCTACGCTTCGGCTCAAACATTCGCCCACGGCCTACCCGAATCTCGCTCATCGAAACTGTTAACCCATCTACTGGAACGAACCTCGTGGACAAAATCAGTTCTTGCGGTTTAAAATTTTTATTGATCCTTATCTCTTTTTTATCCATTATCTTACCTCTTAAACTTTATTTTTATGAAACTGGTTCTTTTTATCTTTATTTATTTGGTGATTATGGAAGTTTATTTAATCGAACCTATGTTTATGATAAATTTTTACTCGGATCAATTTTAGGAGGTTTTATTCTTTTAATTTCACCTTTGATTAGCAAAAAAATAATTCAAATTCGTCAAGGTAAGGTTTTTCCTTATCAAGGTCTGATAATTACTTTTATTTTATTAGTTATTATCAGTGTTTTCTTTCAATTTAAGATGTAGATAATGACAGAGGTTTTAAAAATCCTGAATGAACCTTTAATAATTTTTCTTTCTATTTTCGTTGTTTTTATTTTTGCTCTGATTTTTAATTCAATTTTCAAAAAGAAAATTTGCACTGTTTGCGCTTCAGTATTTTTAACCTGGTTAGTATTTCTAATTTTGTTTTATTTTGGTTATTTCCAAAATTTATTAATTTTAGCTCTTTTAATTGGAGCAAGTATAAGCGGAATTTTTAGTCTTTTAAAAGAAAAACTAAATATCTTTAAATTACCTTTTGTTTTAACATTGCTAATAATTGCTTATTTTCTCCTTTTAAAAGAAATAAATTTTTATCTTCTTATTTTTAATTTAGTTCTATGGATTTTATTTAGTTTAATATTTTTATTCTCTCAAAACCAAAATCTCGGTTCACTCATTAAAAAACTAATTGAATGTTGTAAGAATTGGTGAAAATCTCCAATATACCCATATAGGGTATTTGTGTTATAATCTAATTACTATGAAAAAATATATTTGTCCAATGGGTTGCCTGTCTGCCGAACAGGCAGGTATCGAACCCCAAGAAAGTCCTGGAAATTGTCCTGTTTGTGGGATGAAACTTGTTGAGGTTGTGCAGACAACCGCAGACTATACGCAGACTACCGCAGACGAGATGCAGACTACCGCAGACGAGATACACGCAAATAGGTCTGCGTTAAGTCCGCGGAAGTTTGCGTTCAAAAAGCATCATACTCATAAAGCTAAAGATTTTCTTAAAAAATTTTGGATATCTTTAATTTTCACTATTCCGATAGTTCTTTATTCTGATATTTTTCAAAATCTTATTAGCATCAAATTGCCTTCTTTTGAGGGAATTCACTATTTAATTTTACTTTTAAGTTCAATTGTCTTTTTCTATGGCGGTTTTGTTTTTCTTATTGGCGCTTATCGCGAAATAAGAGGAAAAAATCCAGGAATGATGACCTTAATTGCTTTAGCTATAATCTCTGCTTATGTTTACAGTATGTTTGCTGTTTTATTTAAAATTGGTCATGAATTTTTCTGGGAACTAACAACTTTAATTACGATTATGCTTTTAGGACATTATCTTGAAATGAAATCAGTTTCTTCAGCCCAAAGAGCCTTGCAAGAAATTGAAAAATTATTACCAGATGTTGCTGAAAGGATTATAATGTCGCGAACTGATACGAACTATTCACGAACTTCTGCGAACAAAGATAAAAAAATTTTATACAAAGATCTAAGTTATAAAATTGTTGGTTTATTGTTCAAAATAAAAAAGAACTTAGGTTTAGGCCATAAAGAAAAAATATACGCTGATGCTTTTGAAATAGAGCTTAAGAATAATGGCATAAATTTTAAAAGAGAAAAGGAAATACAATTAAGTTACAATGGTAATATAGTTGGTAAATATAAGCCGGATTTTATAATAGAAGACAAAATACTAATAGAATTTAAAGCAGTGCCCCTAATTACAAAAAATGATAAAAAACAAATATGGCATTATCTCAGAGAAACGAAATATGCTTTGGCGCTTTTAATAAATTTTGGCAAAAAAGATATAGAAATTTATAGAATTATTCATTCCAATAAAAGTATATCCTTAGACAAAGCTTGCAACACCCCATATTTTAGTTCGCAAGAGTTTGCGTCCGATAATGAAGTTCGCATAAGTTCGCGAGAAAGTTCGCATTGGTTCGTGACCGAAACAGAAATAATAAAAATCGAAGAACTTAAAGTAGGAGATATTGTTTTAGTAAGACCTGGAGGAAAAATTCCGGCTGATGGGGTTGTGATTGAAGGAAAATCTGAAGTTAATGAAAGTATGATTACTGGTGAAAGTAAACCAGTTTTAAAAGAAGTTGGTTCAGAAGTTATTGCGGGAACAATTAATGGTGATGGAATTTTAAAAGTTAAAGTGACAAAAATTGGCGAAGAGACATTTTTAGCAGGAATTAAAAGATTGATTAAAGAGGCTCAAACTTCAAAATCAAAGCTCCAAGTTTTAGCCGATGTTTTTGCCAAATATTTAACATTTATTGCTATTAGTGCTGGTTCTTTGAGTTTTGTTATTTGGCTAATTTTACAAAAAGACTTTGCTTTTGCTTTA
>CALHAT010000058.1 GCA_937934285.1 Minisyncoccota bacterium
TTAAAAGTTGAAGAATTTGAAAATTTACCTGGCAGAGGTGTTAAAGGAAAAATTGAAGGAAAAATTTATTATCTTGGTGGTGATAATCTTTTAAAAGAATTGGGAATTAATACGCCGCGAACTAACGCGAACTATAGCGAACCTACGCGAACAGATGAAAATTCGCAAGAGTTCGCGGTTGATAATGATAATGTTCGCATAAGTTCGCGTGAAGGTTCGCAAGAGTTCGCAGTTAATGAAAATGTTCGTACGAGTTCGCGCGAAGTGGGAACAACTGTTTATTTAATTGGAGAAACGCAGACTACCACAGAGATCACGCAGACTACCGCAGACAAAAAAGAAGCTCCGATAAGAAAGATGCAACTAGGAAAGTCCGCGGTTATTTTAGGAACAATTATTTTAGAAGATGAAATTAGAAAAGAATCTTTTGAAGCAGTTAAAAAATTACATCAAATGGAAATTAAGGTGGCTATGATAACAGGGGACAAAAAAGAGGTTGCTGAAAAAGTTGCTAAGGAACTTGGTATTGATGAATATTTTGCTGAGGTTTTACCAGAAGAAAAAGTTAATAAAGTTAAAGAACTTCAAAAAAGAAATTTAAAGGTAATGATGGTTGGTGATGGAATTAATGATGCTCCAGCATTGATGCAGGTTGATGTTGGTGTGGCAATTGGCGCTGGTGCTAATGTGGCTATTGAATCAGCAGGAATAATTTTAGTCAGAAATGATCCAAGAGATATTGTCAGATTAATTGAACTTTCAAGAAAAACTTATCGCAAAATGATTGAAAATCTCTTTTGGGCAACTGGTTATAATGTCATTACTATTCCTCTTGCCGCAGGAATTTTGGCTTTTAAAGGTATTTTTCTTTCCCCGGCTTTAGCTGCCATTCTTATGTCCCTTTCAACAATCATTGTTGCTCTGAATGCTTTAAGGTTGAAAGATTGAATATATATTATTTTATGATAATAGAAGATATATCTTAATTATTCCTTATAAAATAAATTTGAATATCCAGATAATCACCCTTTAAACAAAGGATTTTAGTATATATTCAAAAGATTTAAATCCATCATCATTTTAAAAGCCATTTAGCTACTTTAGGGTAATACAATAATTGATATAAGAATTTTATAGAAAAGTAGATGAGATAAGTAAAGTTTTAAATCTAGATTTTTCTTTTTTTAAAAATTCTTAACTAATAATTAAATTATGAAATTATGAAATATGGGAGAGCATATTTTTTGTGATATAAGATTTTTAAGATTCGAAAATAATGAATTAATTCATAACAGTCAGTTATTTATTCATTCAAAAGAAAAAACTGCTTTGATTGGGAGAAATGGAAGCGGGAAATCAACTTTAATTAGATTAATCTTAAATTTTTATGAAAAAGGTGAGATCCCCGGAGCAATTGAATTTTCAGGTAAAATTTTTATTTCCCCTGATGTTAAAATAGCTTATTTGCCTCAAGAAATAAAATTTCAATTTCCAGGAACAGTTGAAGAATATTTAGATTTTTGCGGTGGAGAATTGATAAGAATATTTAAAAGATATAAAGAACTTTCAGAAAAAGAAACACTTTCTCAAGAAGAAATTCAAGAATACTCTCAAATTATTGAGCAAATGATCCAATTTGATTTATGGGATTATGAAAATAGACGTGAAAGAATTTTAAAAAGACTAGGTATTGATTCAGAAATTCTTAAAAGAAATTTACAAGAAATATCAGGTGGCGAAGCAACTAAAATAGCCTTAGCTGGAGTATTACTTTCAGATTCTAATTTTTGGATTCTTGATGAGCCTACTAATAATTTAGATAAAGATTCTATTAACCTTCTTTTTGAAGAAATGAGAAGATTTAATGGTGGGATTTTATGTATTACCCATGATCGGAGACTATTAAATATTTCTTCAAAAATCTATGAAATTGATGAAGAAACTAAAAATTTAAGAGTTTGGGGAGGGAATTATGAATTTTATAAAAAGAAAAAAGAGGAGGAGTTTTTAGGAAGGATGAGAAGATATGAAGAGCAAGAGAGAACAAAAGAAAGATTAGAAAAAGCAATTGAAGAATTAAAAAAAAGAGCTGAAAGGTTTGAAAAAATTAGTAAAGATGCTTTTTATAGAAGGAAAGGTGCTAAAATTGCCCGCAGGGCTAAAGTCCAGGAAGAAAGGATTCTAAGAGAACTTTCTCAATTAACAGAACCCAAACCCCCTGAAAGGCCAGAATTTCCTAAACCACTCCCGGAGGTGCTAAAAGGAACCATTTTATCAATTAAAGATTTACACTATTTTTTTAATAATAAGGAGTTAATTTATATTCATCATTTAATTCTTGAAGCTGGAGAAAGGCTTTTGATTGAAGGTCCGAATGGTTCCGGGAAAACAACTTTAATAAAAATAATTCTTGGAGAGATAAGATCTCAACAAGGAGAAATAAGGCTAAGAGAAAATATAAAGATTGGTTATTTACCTCAATCACCGAATATTAAAAATATTAATCAAAAAACTTATCAATTTCTAAAAGATGAATATAATCTTACTGAAGGAGAAATTAAAGCCATTCTTAATAGAATGAAAATTTCTGATGTTTTTAACTTAAAACTTAAAGATTTAAGCATAGGGGAAATAAGAAGACTGCAACTTGCTGCTATTTTATTTAAAAACCCAGACATTTTAATTTTAGATGAGCCTACTAATCATTTAGATCTTTATACTGTTGAAGAACTTGAAGCTGCGTTAAAAGATTATCAAGGAACAATTATATTTGTTTCTCATGATGAATATTTTATAAATAATTTAAAGCCTACGAAAAAAATAGTTTTAACAAAAGGAGGTTTTAATTAAAGAAACAATACAAAAATTAAAATAAAGATTGAAAACAAAATTAAATTTAGTTTAATCTCTGTTTATAATTTTTTAAGAGATTTTATTATATAATATCATTAATGAAAACTCGCGATATTCTCATTTGGGTAGGTTTTATCGCGTTAATTATTGTTTCGGTTTTGGGTATTATTTTTTTAACTGGTAAATCGGAAAAATCTTCGAGTGTTACTATTGGTAAGTTAAAGCCGGTTTCTGAATCAGACTGGATAAAAGGCAATATAAATGCTAAGGTAATTATTATCGAATATTCCAACTTTGAATGTCCAGCTTGTGCTGCCTACCACCCGGTTTTAAAACAACTTGAAGAAAAATTTGGTTCTCAGATTGGTATTGTTTATCGTCATTTTCCTCTTCGTGAGATTCATAAGAACGCTGAAATCGCAGCTATAGCAGTTGAAGCAGCGGGAAGGCAGGGTAAATTTTGGGAA
>CALHAT010000059.1 GCA_937934285.1 Minisyncoccota bacterium
GAAACTGCGAGCTAAAAATTTACTCTACCAATTTTGACGATCGTCAATTTTGGTAGACAAAGAGATTTTGCGAACCATTTGAGAGAATTTTAAAAACAAGTTTTTAAAATTTTCATTTTTTCTAAATTTTTGTTATAATTAATCTATGTCAAGAATAATCTTTGATCCAAAAATTTTAAAAGGAAAACCAATTATTAAAGGAACAAGGATTTCTGTTGATTTAATTTTAGAGCTTTTAGCTAATAATTGGTCAATTGATGATATTTTAAAACAATATCCTCAATTGAAAAAACAAGATATTCTTGAAGCTCTAAAATATTCTGCAAAAAGAATTAAAAGAGAAGAAACAATTTTGATTTCTAAATGAAATTTCTTTTAGATGAAAATATTCCCCTTGAACTTCAAAATCATTTAGCTAACTATAAAATAGCCAGCTCTCATCTTTTAAGCTTAAAATTACAAGGGTTAAGCGACGAAAGAATTTTCAATTATGCTCAGAAAAGAAAGTTAACAATTATTACTTTTGATAAAGATTTTTTAGATGAAAAACTTTATAATCAGTCTCATTGCGGGATAATTTATATCTCTACTAAAACTAAAGATCTTGATAAATTAGCCGAATCAATTTTCAAAATAGTTAAAAGCTATAAAAGTCTTAAAAATAAAATTATTATTATTCAGTAAGACAATTTTTACGCTGAAACTGCGAGCCTAATTTTCTGTCTACTAATTTTCACGATCGTAAATTTTGGTAGACAGAGAGATTTAACCTCGTAAATAGTTAGTAAAACTTTTAGTTTTAAAGTTTACAAGAAAAGACAAGCCCTAATTTTACTCTACCATCTTTGACGATCGTCTATGATAGTAGAGTAAATATCTATTCACTATAAAATGTCTTTTATAAAATACCATAACATCTTATAAAAGAAATTTTAGAAGTCTCTTATAAACTGCGATCGCGTTTTATAAGGGACATTTTTAAATTGTTTCCCAAAACTGCGAGTTAAAAATTTACTCTACCAATTTTGACGATCGTCAATTTTGGTAGACATCAAGAATTCAGGATTATGATTTAAGAAATAAATATTTGATTTTATAAGAAATTATGATAAAATAAATTTATAATTCTTGATTCTAAATTCTTAAATCTTGATTCTTAACTTTAAAATTTTCGCGGCGGTAGTTCAGCTGGCAGAACGTCTCCTTGCCATGGAGAAGGTCGCGGGTTCGAATCCCGTCCGCCGCTCAAAGCGTCCCTGTTATTCTTTCAACCTCCTCAATGGTTGTTATTTTCTCTAAAGCTTTTATTAAAGCGTCTTGCTGCAAAGTAACAAAATCTTTCCTAACTGCTCTTAAAATTTCTGCCTCTGAAGGTTTTTGATAAATTAATTCTTCAAGATCTTTGGTAATTTCTAAAAGTTCGAAAATACCAATTCTTCCCTTATAGCCAGTTTCGAAACATTTTTCGCATCCTTTTCCTTTTATTAATTTAAAATTTTTTAAATCAAAATTAACTTTAGTTCTCGGAGGTAAGTTTTCTAATTTTTCTTGGATCTTTTTTTTCAAATTATTATCAGGCGTATATTCTTCTTGACAGTAAAAACAAACTCTTCTTACTAATCTTTGAGCTATAACAACTCTTAAAGCTGAGGGGATTAATTTGGGATTAACCCCTAAGCTAATAAGTCGAGGTATTGCTCCTAAAGAATCGTTTGTGTGAAGAGTAGATAAGACCAAATGACCAGTTAAAGATGCTTGAACAGCTGTTTCTGCTGTTTCCTTATCCCTTATCTCACCAACCAAAATAACATCAGGATCATGCCTTAAAATTGATCTTAAGGCATAAGCGAAAGTAAATCCGCGACTTTCGTCAACTTGACTTTGAGAAATGCCTTTAACTCGGTACTCAATTGGGTCTTCAACTGTAATTATTTTCAATTCTGGTCTTTTGATTCTTAATAAAATAGCGTAAAGAGTTGTAGTTTTACCTGAACCAGTTGGTCCAGTATTTAAAACAAGACCGTTAGGTTGGTATATAGCTCTATTTAAAATTTCTAAATCGTCTTTTCTTAAACCTAAATCCTCAATTTCGATTAAAGAATTGGCGAAATTTAAAATTCTTAAAACAATAGATTCGTCATAAAAAGAGGGGATTACTGAAGTTCGGATATCAATATTTTGGCTATCGAAAATTATTGAAAAGCTTCCATCCTGAGGCTTATTAACAATATTAATCATTAATCCTGAGAGAACTTTTATTCTATTTTTCAAAAGTTGGTAAATATTTTTAGGAAAAGATAAAATATCATACAAAACACCATCTAGTCGATAACGAATTATAACAATATCCTCGTAAGGTTCAAAATGGATATCTGAAGCAGTGAATTTTACCGCACCAGCGAGCAAATAATCTAAAATAGAAAATGGATCATCTCTAATTAAAGTTTTGATTATATTTTGGAGTTCTTCTTTTCTTTTAATTTTTTCCTGAACATCCTGAAAAATTTTTTGATTAACTTCAAAAGTTTTTATATAGCTTAATCTTTTTTCCTTTAAAAATTCATACTCTTTTTTGCCAATTTCAAAACTATCAGGAGAAATTATCGCCAAATTAACTTTAAAACCTTGATTTTCTAAAGATTGTTTTAAGTTTTGGAGCTCCTGATTATAAGGATCAACGACAGCTAAAAGAAGATTGTGAGCTTCTTTTTTTAATGGTAAAGCTTTTATTCTTTCAGCTAATTCGCGATTGACATATTTAAGAGCATCAATTTCTGGTTTGACAATTCTAAGGTCAAAATAAGGTAAATTTAAAGTTTTGGCTAACTCCTGGGCAATTTTTTCAGAGTCTAATCTAAATTCTTTAAATTCTTTAAATTCTTTCAATTCAACCATAATTAAATTATAATTTAAAATTATGAAAACTTTATTAAAATTTTTAGGAATAATTTGCTTTTTAACTATATCTTCCTATTTTTTTTTATTTTTAATTAGCGAGATCTATTTGCCCAATCCTGAAATTTTAGGTGAAAAAATAATAAGTGGAGGCACTGAGTTTTACGATCGTAGCGGTAAAACTTTGCTTTATAAAATTGGTTTACGACGGTCCTGGGTTGAATTCGAAGACATTCCGGATAGAATTGTTAAAACAACTTTAATAGCCGAAGATTTTAATTTTTACAAGCATAAGGGAGTAAGTCTTCAAGCAATTTTAAGATCAATTTATTTAAATATCAAAACCAAAAGCTTAGAGTATGGCGGTTCGACAATAACTCAGCAATTAGCAAGAAATATTTTCCTTTCAAAAGAAAAAACTATTTTTAGAAAATTAAAAGAAATTATCTTGGCTTTAAAAATTGAAAAAAAATATTCTAAAAACGAGATCTTAAAATACTATTTAAATTCAATTTATTACGGCGAAGGTAATATCGGGATAAGAGCTGCAGCTGATTATTATTTTGACAAAAAATTAAAAGATTTAAATTGGCAAGAAGCAGCGATTTTAGCCGCTATCCCCAAAGCACCAACTCTTTATGCGCCTGTTAGCGAAGAAAACATCAAAAGATTAAAAGAAAGAAGAGATTATATTTTACAAAGATTAAAAGATGTTGGCTGGATAAATGAATCCGAATATCAAGAAGCAATTTCTGAAGAAATTAAAATTATAAAAACAAAATATGCGGGAATGATTGCTCCTCATTTTGTTATTGAAGTAATAAATCAAATTAAAAAAATTTTTCCTGAAGTAAATTTAGAAGATTCGAACTTTAAAGTTATTACCTCTTTAGATCTGGATCTTCAAAAAATTGCTGAAAAAGCTGTTTTTGAAGGCGCGGAGAAAAATAAAGAAAAATACGGAGGCGCTAACGCTGCTTTAATGGCGATAAATCCTAAAAATGGCGAGGTTTTGGCTTTAGTTGGTTCTAAAGATTTTTATGATGAATCAATCGATGGTCAAGTTAATGTACCTTTTAGGTTTCGTCAACCTGGTTCAGCTTTTAAACCTATTTCTTATGCTGCTTTATTTGAATTAGGTTATCCGGATAAAACAATTGTTTTTGATGTCCCGACTGATTTTGGTAATTATCGACCTCAAAATTTTGATAAAAAATTTAAAGGACCAGTTAGTTTAAGGCAAGCTTTAGCTGAATCAAGAAATGTTCCTTCAGTTAAAGTTTTTTATTTGGCAATTCCGGAAAGAGTTGTTGAATTAGCCAGAAAGTCGGGAATGAATTATCTAAAAGACTGGCAAAATTATGGCCTTTCCATGGGTCTTGGAACTGCTGAAATCAGAATGGCTGATTTAATCAGATTTTACGGAGCTTTAGCCAATGACGGTATTTTAGTTCCCCAAACTCTAATTTTGAAAATTATCAAAGACAATAAGATTATTTATGAATACCAACAAAAAGAAGAAAGAATTATTTCATCAGAAACAGCTCGAATTTTGAATGATATTTTAAAAGATATTGAAGCAAGAAGAGGGCTCTTTCAAGCAAGTTTAAAATATACAATTTTCCCTGGTTATGAAGTTGCTTTAAAAACCGGAACAACCCAATTTTATCAAGATGCCTGGACTTTTGGTTATACACCTAATATTGTTGTTGGTGTTTGGGCAGGTAATACCGATGGCCGGAGAATGAATTCCTTAGGAGCAAGTTTGGTTGCTGCTTTACCAATTTTTTATCAATTTTTAAGCGAGATTATTAGTTTAAATAAAATACCGCCAGAATTTTTTATCGAACTTGAATCTCGAGAAATTGATAAACCAATGCTCAATGGTTCTTTTGTTTCTCCTTATGGGATACACGATATTTTGTTTTATGTTGACCGAACCAATCCTTTAGGACCAATACCTTCAAATCCTTATAGCGATCCTCAGTATATTATTTGGGAAAACGCGTTGCAAATATGGCTTAGACAAAATATTGAAAACTTAAGTCACATTCAGGATATTTAGTTTTAAGAAATAATTTTAATTCTTCAAGAGAAAAATAGTCTATATCTCGAGGAATTCTAATTATCAACCTCTCTTCTATTTTATGAACATAAAATTTTTTTTCCGGAAATTTGTTTTTAATAATCTTAGCAATTTCTAAAAGTTCATTTTTATAAATTGTTATTTTTCTCATCGATGAATCGAAACATAAACAAAATCATCATCAATGGGCGATTTTAAATAAATCGGGGTATTATCATTAACATAACTAGTAAAAAAACTACCAAAAACTTTATCGCTTTCAAAAGATTCAAAACCATCCATTAAAAAATCTAAATTGAACTTTATTTTAAATTCTTGTTCGTTAAAATTATTTTCTTTAATTTCTATATTTAATTCATTTTTATTTTCACCTAGAAGTTCATTTTTAGTATAAATTGTTAATTTATTATTTTTTAAATCAAAAGTAAGCTCTGTTTCTTTAAGTTCACCAGCAAACACATGGTTTAATTTTAATGCTTTAATAATCTCATTTTTATCGACTAAAAAAGTAAAAATAAAATTCCCGGGTGAAAAAAATTGTTCATAGTTTGGATACTCTATGATTAAGAGTTTCGTTGTTAATCTATGATTTAAAATTTCAAAAGTAACCTGGTTTTCCTCAAAATAAATCTTTAATTTTCCAGATTTTCTTCTAATTGCTTTGTATTCTTGTAAAATTCTTTTTGGTAAAATAACTTGTAATTCTTTTACATTTGTTTCAAAAAATTGAGGTTTAACTTTTTGAATAGCCAATCTAATCGTGTCTGTAGCAACTAAATTTAATCTTTCTTTCTGTAAATCAAAATAAATACCCGAATACTCTGGTCTTATATCTGAAGTTAAAAGAATTGGGTAGATTCGACTTAAATAATCGTCGAAAATATCGCTATCAATTTCAAAATATTTCTCTTCAGAAATTTCTGAAAATGTTGGGAATTCTTCTTCTAAAAGACCAGGTAAACTAGAAAAAGAATTATTTCCTTTAATAAAAAGGATATTATCTTTAGCTTCTAAAATAATTTCATCTTCATAAAAGTTTTCAATAATTTTTTTAAATTGTTTAGCTGGAATTAAAATTTTTCCTTCTTGAATTACTCTGGTTGTAAATTTAGTTTGATAATTTAATTCTAAATCAGTAGCAGAGATATAAACCTCGTTATCTTTGGCTTCTAAATAAAAATAATTTAAAATATTTAAATCAGTTTTTAAGGGACAAATATTCGAAATAACTTGTAAAATTTCGTTAAGTTTTTCCCTTAAAGATTTTATTATCATTTTATTAAAAATATTTAATTATATATTTTATATTTTATTAATATATAAAGAATGTTAATTTGTGGAAAAGATTATATTAGTAATTTTAAAACAATTTTTTGAATTATTGTTTTTCATAAAATGTGGATAAAGAGTTAAGATTGTAAAATTTTCGATTTTAAAATTTCAATTTCTTGTTGAAATTCAGAATTATTCTTCATTTTTTTCACAACTTTTTCATAAGCATAAATAATTGTAGTATGGTCTTTTTTTAAAATTTCACCAATAGATGTGTAAGAAAGCTGAGAAATTTCTCTTAAAAGATAAATTAAGAATTGACGAATCTCTACTAAATGCTTTGTTCTTGTTTTCTTAAAAATATCGTCTTCTTTTAATTCATAATGTTCAGCAATTATTTTTATAATTTTTTTAGGACTGATTTTTCGATAATAATCTTTGGAAAATTTTTTAATTATTTCTTCGACTTTTTCTAAAGAAAATTTTTCCTTTTTTGAATAATGAAAAATAACAGCATTTAAAGCTCCTTCAAGTTCTCGAATGTTATCGGTTATTTTTCTAGCAATTAAATCGTAAATTTTATCATCTAAAAAAATATTTTTTTCTTGCGATTTGACTTTAAGAATAGCTAGTCTTGTTTCATAATCTGGAGGCTGAATATCAATTACCAATCCCCCTTCAAATCTTGATTTTAATCTTTCTTCGATATCTGGGATAACCCGAGGCGGTCGATCAGAAGAGAAAACTATTTGTTTAGAAAGATTATAAAGACAGTTAAAAGTGTGGAAAAGTTCTTCTTGAGAAGAATTTTTACCAGATAGAAAATGGACATCGTCTAAAATTAAAACATCAATATCTCTAAATTTATTTCGAAAATGTTCGATAGTATGATTTTTTAAAGCATTAATAAATTCATTGGTAAATTCTTCAGTAGTTGCATATTTTACTTTCACATTTTTATTTTGTCTTAAAAACTCATTGCCTGTTGCTTGCAAAAGATGAGTTTTACCAACACCAACTGGTCCATAAATAAAAAGAGGATTATGAGTTTTACCAAAAGATTGAACAATAGCTTGACAAGCTGCAAATGCAAGTTCATTGCTTTGGCCAACAACAAAATTATCAAAACGATAGCGAGGATTAAGATTAGTTTGAGGATTAGTTTCGAAAATTGTCAAAGTTTTTTCTGTTGTTGTCAAAGTTATTTTTTTGAGAGAAGATTTTTTATAAGTAGTTAAATTAGACGGTTTAGACGAAACAACAAATTCAATATTTTTGACTTCGGGTATAAATTCTTTTATTGATTTTAGAATTAAAGCATTAAATTTTTTTTCTAACCAATCTTTTACAAACTTACTTGGGACTTCTATTTTTAAAATTCCTTGATGAAAAGATTTAGGAGTAAGGTTAGAGAACCAAACACGATATAAAGAAGACCCAATATTATCTTTAATGTTTTGCAAAATCTTTTCCCAAGTTGTTGCAAAAATTTCTTGAGACATTTGTTTTTAATAAATTATAATAAATTATATTTGAATCATAAACAAAATCCAAAAATGCAAATTCTTAAATAATTGTGGAAAATTTGTTGAAAAGAACACTTTTAACTAATTTATCAGCCAGTTTATTTTCCTCACGAGGAATGATCTTGATTTCAATCTCACCAAAATTAAATTTAAGATTATGAAATTTTACAAAATAAGGGAAAAGATCTTCCTCAAGAACTTTAAATTCATTTTTTAATTGTTTCCCGACAAGCTCGCTATCTAAATGAAGAATAATCTTTATTTGTTTAATTCTTTCTTTACCATAAAGATGCTTAATTTTTTCTAAAGCAAAGATTACTGCTTCATATTCAGCTTGATTATTTGTTCTTTCGCCAATCTCTTGTGAATATTCTTTAACCTCTTGAGGCAATTTAATAATAACACCAATAGCTGCCCGGCCAGGATTTCCCAAAGAGCCACCATCGGTATAGACAATAATTTCTTGAGAAAATGATTTAAGATTTTCTTCGCCAATAAGTTTTAAGAAAACTTTATAAGCAGCATAAGCATCATCATAAGCTGAATGGGCTTTGCCTCGATCGATATTTAGAATTTGACAAATTTTTGTTAATGTTTCTTTGTCGCCTAAATTTTTTAAACCATATTTAGCTACAGCCAGAGAGAAAATATCAATTCGGCGATAATCAAAAGGGTCATCAAGGTTATGTTCATGAAAAGCTTTTTCTAAACGTGAAGAATCAAAATGAATTACCCAGCCAGCCAAAATTTTGTTTTTAAATTTAGGATAAAGAATGTTTAGAACATCTTTTAATTCATAAGCATTTCGCCATTTTTCTTCAGAATAACCGATAAGCTCTAAGGCTTTAGGATCAGCTTTGTTTAAATCTTTTGGTTTAATTAAAAAATCAAAACTCTCCTTAATTTCAAGGTTTCTATCCACTATAAGCCCGGCAATTTCAATGATTTCGGCATCAAATTTTGTTGAGGTTGTTTCAAGATCTAAAAAAACAATTTCAGCATTATTTAAATCTATTTTAGGCATTTTAAACCAATAAAATTTCGAGGATCGCTTAAATAATCAAGCATTGCTCCGCCACCGGTCGAGATATTTTTGAATTTTTTTAATAATCTTTTTCTTTGAAGAAAGGCTAAAGTATCACCACCACCAACTAAAATAAATTTCTTTTTTAATTTTAAAAGAAACCTCGCTAAATCTAAGGTTCCTTTTTCAAAATTTTTATTTTCAACATAACCTAAGGGACCATTCCAAACAATTGTTTGATGTCTTTTTATTTCTTTGCTAAGAACCCTTAAACTTTCCGGACCAAGATCATAAAGAATATCCGTTTTAGCAACCCCTCCTAAAATTTTATACTCTAAATTTTGATTATAAAAATCAAAAGGAATTAAAATCTTCCCTGATTTAATTTTTTTAATCTTATTAATAATATCTTTTTCAACCAAAGATTCCCCAACCTCAAAACCTTTTGCTTTTAAAAATGTATTAGCTAAACCACCTCCCAAAAAAACTAAATCAGCTTTTCGTAAAAATTTTTTGATTAAAGGAAGCTTGGTTGAAATTTTGGCGCCTCCTAAAATTAAAGCTAAAGATTTTTTTGTTTTTAAAACTTTATTTAATAAATTAATTTCTTTTTCAAAATTTAAACCATAAAAAATTGGTAAAAGTTTTGGCAAAAGATAGATTGATGAATGTTTTCGATGGGAAACAGAAAAAGCTTCATTAATAAAGATCTCTCCCAAACTAGCTAATTTTTTAGCAAAATTCCAATCACAGTTTTTTTCTCCAGACCAGAACCTTAAATTTTCAAAAAGTGAAATTTTTTCCTTAGATTGAGAGTAAAAATTTTCTAAAAAACCGATCCTTATCTTTAAAATCCTTTCAATTTGAGGAATTAATTTTTTAAATGAATATTGAGGATCTTTATTTTGAGGATCATCTAAATGACTTAGTAAAACAATTCTCTTTGCTGGTTTTAAAAAATTTAAAGTTTTTTTAACGCTCTCGATTCGGTAAGTGTCAAAAATTTCTCCATTTTCAAAATCAACATTAAAATCAACCCTCATTAAAATATTTTTATTTTCAATTTTTTTTAAATTATTTCTGAGAAGATTACAAGAGTTTAATTTTAAAGATTTTAAACTTGACATCTTTGTAAAATTTTATTATAATCTTTTAAGAAGCCTAGATATAATAAACAAGATCCTCCCTGGCGATGGTTTCTTTAATTGCCCAAACTCTCAACCCCCTCATCTTGCCCCGGCACCATCGCCAGGGATTTTTTTATTCTGATTTAACTCGATATTGTAAAGCTTCAGCCAAATGCTCTAATTTAATATCTTCACTCTCTTCATAATCAGCAATTGTTCTTGCCAATTTTAAAATTTTATGAACGCCTCTTAAAGAAAGGCGATAACTATCAATAGCTTTTTTAAAAAAACCCTCAACTTTTTCATCTAAAGAGCAATATTCTTTTATTTTTTTAGCTGGAATCTCTGAATTGTTTTTAAAGTTTTCATTCTTGAATCGAAATTTAATTTTTTCATTAACTTCAAATATCTTTTCTTTTATTTTTTTAAAGTCTTTTTGTGGCAAGTTAAAAATCTTTTCACTTTTCAGTCGCGGAACATTTAAATTAATATCAATTCTATCAAACAAAGGTCCGGATATTTTTCGTTGATAACGATTGATTTCGGAAATAGTACATTTACATTCAACTTCAGGATCACCGTAAAAACCACAAGGACAAGGATTATAAGCACCAACAAACAAAAACTTAGCTGGATATTTAATTGATTTTTTAGCTCGAGCAACCGTGATTTCTCCTGTTTCTAATGGTTCTCTAATTCCTTCTAAAACATCTCGGCGAAATTCAGGAAGCTCATCAAAAAATAAAACTCCTCGATGAGCTAAGGTTACTTCTCCTGGTTTTGCTTCTTTGCCACCGCCTAAAACTGAAACTGCCGAAGCTGAATGATGAGGTGCGCGAAACGGCGGTCTTTTAATTAAATTTTCTTCTAAAAAGCCCAAAGCACTATAAATTGTTGAAATTTCTAATGATTCTTCATAAGTTAAATTTGGCAATAAATTAACTATATTTTGAGCAATTAAAGTCTTACCTGTTCCTGGTGGTCCATAAAGTAAAAAGTTATGCCTGCCTAAAATTCCAAAAATAATTCCTCTTAAAATATAATCATCAAAAACAATGAAATTTAAATCAAAGTCTTCAATTTGAGTTTCAAAATTTTTTGGCTCCAATGGTTCTTTTTCTAAATTACCTTCTAAAAAATCAACAACTTCTTTTAAATCACCAAAACCATAAATTTCAATCTCTTTGACAAAAGAAACT